>JAZDMZ010000055.1:0-14174 GCA_043800495.1 Candidatus Aenigmatarchaeota archaeon | reverse complement strand
ATTTTAAAAACCAACTTTATTATAATAAGGTTTTGAAAATGAAATGTCTATACTGCACTAACGATACCAAGGTTATTGACAAACGCGATGTTGAAAATATCATAAGAAGAAGGCGCGAATGTCTCTCATGCAATAAGCGCTTTACAACCTATGAAAAGGCTCATATTAATCTCATGATTATAAAAAAGAATGGATTACAAGAAAAATTTGACAGACAAAAACTAATAACAGGTATTCAAAAAGCCTGTGAAAAAAGACCATTGACACAGGAAACAATAGAAACCCTAGCAGACGAGATAGAAACAGAACTAATGGGTGCTGGTGAAGAAATCAATAGTAAAAAAATAGGCGACCTAGTAATGCAAAAACTAGAAAAAATAGACAAGATTGCATATGTAAGATTTGCCTCTGTCTACAAAAACTTTGATAACATCACACAATTTGAGAAAACAGTAAAAACCTTGAAATCAAATTAGTTTGATTTCATGCATCAGAAAAAAAATATCATAACTAAACCTGGTTTAGTTGTTTACAATTTGATTGAACAACAATACTGTTCAACTATTTGATCAAGGGGTGCCAAACATGACAGTAAAAAGAATTATGAAACGAGACGGAAAAATCACAACATTTGCAGTAGAAAAAATATCAGAAGCTATTTACAAAGCAGCTGAACAGGTTGGAGGAAAGGACAAAAAAACCGCAGATGAACTTGCAATAAAAGTAATGTCAATTCTTGAAAAAAGAAGTGCTGATCAAAGAAATTATATTCCTACAGTTGAAGAAGTTCAGGATCTGGTTGAAAAAGTTTTAATGGAAGAAGGCCATACAAAAACAGCCAAAACCTATATATTATACAGACAAGAAAGATCAAGGATAAGAAATGATGCAAGAATAATTCTTGGTGGAAAATTCACAAAAATGTACAAAAAACTTAGTCTAAATGCACTAAAAATAATGGCAGCCCGTTATCTTGTTCAAGATCTTGATGGTAATGTAGTAGAATCTCCTGAAGAAATGTTTGAACGAGTAGCAAGATCTTTAGCAGAAATAGAAAAAGACTATGGAAAAACAGATGAACAGATAAAAAAATTCCAAAAAGAATTTTCATCAGCACTAATGAGTCTAGAATTTCTTCCAGGTGGAAGAACACTTACAAATGCAGGTGGTCCAACAAGACTTGTATCAAACTGCATAGTACTTCATCCAGATGATAGCATGGAAGGAATATTTGAAACTCTAAAAAATGCAGCACTGCTGCAGCAGGCTGGTTCTGGTCTAGGATTTCCTTGGCATCTACTAAGACCAGCTGCAACACGAACAATTAGATCAAGAGGTGTTGCATCAGGACCTGTTTCGTTCCTGAGAATATATGACAAGGCATTTGGTACAATCAAACAACAGGGAAGACATGGAGCAAACATGGCTGTCATGAGTGTAACACACCCTGATATATTGGAATTCATACACTGCAAAGAAAGAGAAGGTGAAATGAAAAACTTCAATATTTCTGTTTCACTAACAGATAATTTTATGCAAAGAGTAATGACAAATGATCCTAGTCCATGGATATGTGAATGGCGTGGAATGGATATGAAACCAAGAAGAATAATGAGAGACAGATATGATACAATAGAAAAAATAACAGAAGAAACTATCTCAGCCAGAGAACTAATGGATGAAATAGTCAATGCCTCATGGAACAACGGAGAACCAGGAATAATGTTCTCAGATAATATAAACAGAACAAATCCATTGCCGAGATTAGGAAGAATTGAAGCATCAAATCCGTGTATATCAGGAGATTCATTAATCAGCACAGAATTTGGACTAATGAAAATGAATAACATCACACAAGGAACTTCTGTTGTATGTGACAATAGTATTCCAATAGAAATAGATCATGAAAGTGGAGAAAAAACATTAATATATCAAAGTGGACGAGGAACACACCTATCTACAATATCCAATATAATGAAAACAGGAACAAAACCTGTGTGGAAAATAGAAACAGAATCTGGCTATGAACTAGAAGCCACATCAGATCATAAGATAATGACAACACGTGGTTGGATTCATGTAAAAGATCTTACAACAGATAATGAAATATTAATACAATCAGGAGAAGGAAGATTTAACACAAATCAAACTCTTCCCTTTGATGTCCAAAATGAATTTATTGGAAAAAACTTCAGAAAATATACATACAATTTTCCTAGTGAGTGGAACAAAGAATTAGGACAATTTCTTGGATGGCTAGTTGGAGATGGCTGGATAACAAAAGATAATGCAATTGGACTAACATTTGGAAAAAATGACAAAGAAATATTAAAACATATGAAAAAATTTGTTAATAGAATATGCAACTCTAAAACAAAAGAGATTGAACGTCAAAGAAATACCTATCACCTGATATATGGCGCAAAACCATTTGTAAACTATGTTAAAAGTTTCGGTATCAATACTGCTAAAGCAGGTGAAAAAACTGTACCTGAATCAGTCTTTACAGCACCTAAAGAATCAATAGCTGGCTTTCTACAAGGATTGTTTTCTGCAGATGGAACAGTAATGATAGATGAGAAAAAAGGAAATTATTACATACGACTTACAACAAAATCAATAAAATTAGCAAAACAGGTTCAATTACTTCTCCTGAATTTTGGAATTAAATCAAAAATATATAACAGAAGCCGAGCTCCAAGAAAACAATTCTCATGTGAGAAAACTTCAGAACAACCATTAGTTACAGACCGATGGCATCATTATAATCCGAAGTCTTCTACACGCTGTATACCACAAGTTATAGACAAATGGTATACACCGTATATAATAAAATCAGGTGAGAAAAAAACCTATGAA
The DNA here is from genome assembly GCA_043800495.1 of Candidatus Aenigmatarchaeota archaeon. GTDB lineage: Archaea > Aenigmatarchaeota > Aenigmatarchaeia > GW2011-AR5 > JACRAC01 > JACRAC01. Next base: position 11,315 of record JAZDMZ010000055.1, on the reverse strand, counting down.
ACAGATGGTATATTATTTGAAGTTCATCTGCATGGAAAAAACATACCTAGATTCAATAATCAAATAGGATTTCTTTGCAACAAACATAAAGAAAAAATAGATCAGATATCAAACAGAAATCTTCGGGAAGACGTATTCTCAGATAGAATAAAAACCATAGAATATTCAGGTGAAAAAGACGTATATGATCTAACAGAACCTGCAACTCATTCATTTATAGCAAATGGATTTGTCATATCAAACTGCGGAGAACAGAACTTACACGATGGAGATGTATGTAATCTAGGTTCTATTAATCTAGATAAATTTGTAAAAGATGGAAAAATAGATTGGAATAGACTAAAATCAGTAACAAGAACAGCAATAAGAATGCTTGACAATGTTATAGACCTAACTGATTTCCCAGTTGAAAAAGTAAATAAAATATTTAGAGGAAACAGAAGAATTGGATTGGGTGTGATGGGATTTGCAGATATGCTAATCCAACTAGGAATTGGCTATGACACAGAAGATGGATGTAGAACAGCAGAAAGTGTCATGAAATTCATACAGGACAGCAGTCATGAAATGTCCAGAGAACTTGCAGAAGAAAAAGGAATATTTCCAAACTGGAAAAAGAGTGTCTATGCAGACAATGATATAAAAATGAGAAATGCAGCAGTAACCTGCATTGCACCTACTGGAACCATATCAATGATATGCGATGTATCCAGTGGAATAGAACCTCATTTTGCACTGGCATTTTCAAAATCCCAAATAATTGGATGCAAATCAATGCATTATATGAACAGATATCTTTTGAATGCTCTGCAGGAAAAAGGTCTTTATTCAGATGAACTAATGGAAAAAATTATAAAAATAGGATCAGTACAAAGTCTGGATCTTCCTGATGATGTAAAAAGGATTTTTGTAACATCTCTTGACATTAGACCAGAAGGTCATATAAAAATGCAGGCAGCTTTTCAAAAACATGTTGACAACAGCATTTCAAAGACATGCAACTTCCCATATGAAGCAACAAAAGAAGATGTTAGAAAAGCCTATGTGCTTGGCTGGCAATTGGGATGCAAATCACTAACAGTCTATAGATCTGGCAGTAGAAATGTAGAAGTTCTCCATCTTATCAAAAAAGATGTGGATAAAAAACAAACCCCTACACAAACACCAATGTCAGTTGCAATATCAGGAAAATCTGTAAAAACTCTGACAAACTGTCCTGAATGTACAACAGCACTGCAGCCAAAAGACGGCTGCACCGCCTGTCCATCCTGTGGCTGGGGAGCCTGTCAGTTATAATAACTAATTTATCGATAGAGAAATTAGCTATTGGTATAGATAATTGAATCTAGAATAGATTTAGTTATTTGCAATATAGAAAGGGTATTAAGATTTGAATTTATAGTTAACTAAAGAAAGAAACCGGACATAACTTTGGTTAACTATATACGAGCAACAAAAAATATTATACCTGATTACTTTGTTGGCTCGCTATAATTTATGAATTGATTACTATGACAAGTTGGACAATGCCAAATCATCATTATCAGAGATTGACAGAAATATATGAACAGCTTTCTCATGAAGATCTAGATATTAAAAGCGAAGACTTTCCATGGAAAGTTGGTTTTAGAATATACACAGAATTTTGTTTAGCATATGAACATCGTGCTGATATGATTCCTAATGATAGGCAGGATACATTTCCATTTCTCTCATATATAGGGAAAGAAATTCATCATACACTTGAAAGAGCAGGATATTCATGGAACGAAGATCATTTTGAAGGAGTAGATGATAAAATATACAGAGCAACTGAAGATAAAGTATTGCAAGCACTTGCCAAGAGCGCAATTGATTATTTTAGAGAAAAAATAACAAATCCAGAAACTAAAAGAAATCTAAGATGTTCACTAGAGCCTTGGATAGTGTAATGGAACAGATTCAAATATTTGTAAAGAATTGGTGAAATAATGATTTGGTATAATCCTAATACTTGGTTTAGAAAAGCAATTTCTAAGAAATCCATAGAACCAGAACTTAATATAATACAAGAACCTTATTCTATATCTGATTATGAAACAAATTCTGTAAAAGAATCTCCTATCATTCGCTGTGACTATTGTGGTGAAAAAATAACGAGAGAATGTTTATATGAGCGAGCTCAAGGACTTGTCTATCATGGAAAATGTGAACTCGCTGCAGCATTAGATTTAGTTGAGAGAGAATCTGATACTGTTCTTCTGGCACCAATGACTTATGATGAAATTACTGAACTATTTAGAGAAGGAAAACTTAAGCAAACTGGTGGTATACCTGCTGAACAAAGAATAGATCCAATGATGAGATATGAATTATTGTGTCATGGAAAAACTGACACATATGATCAGGAATTTTTTCTAAAGAAAAATCTAAGACAATCCAGCAACAATTAAAAATAATTGTTAATTCAATTCTTCAGAAACCTATCAACTTTGCTTCTCGCAACTTCTCTAGCCTTCTGATGTTTTTCCAAGAATTTTGTAAGCAGTTCAACTGTATACTGTTTTAGCTCACCTGATAACAGTTTTCCTGATTTATAATCCTCTTCTATCTTCTTTATCTTCTTGTCCTTAGGTTCTAGAAATGCATACAACCACTGAAAACACACATCCACATTTGTATCTCCTCCTAGTTTTCTATGTTCTTCCAAAGAATTTCGTCCGCCTGAAAAAGCATGTTTCATTATCTTATCCTTTGCCTCTTCAATTGTATCTGTCAATGAAACATATGAATAAGGATCACTACTAGACATTTTTCCTCCTTTTAATCCAGGAATAAATTTATGACAGGTTGAACTCAGCTGTATTAAATTCATATTCAAACGCTGTGAAATATCCCTTGCCAATCTTATATGAGGATCCTGATCAAACCCAACAGGTACTATTGTTGGAACAGGTCCCTCCAACAACTGTGGGTGTAACATATCACTTACCTGAATAAGTGCAGAGGTTATTTTTCCAGGACTTAGCTCACCATAGATTGCCTGTATTTCATTAAATGTAATATGTCTTGCAACCATTCCAGCTAATCTATAATATTTATTTGCCTTTTCACTATCCTTTGATCTATTTGATTGAAAATAAAAATCCACATTTTTTGGTTTTAACCCAAGAGCAATATAATTCAAAAGATATTCTTCTATTGCTATTTTTCTAAGTTCTTCCAAATCTCCTAACCTAGTATTATAAGCCTCTAGATCCGCAACACATAGATAAATTTTTGCACCCATTGATTGATAATATAATATCTGATCTGCCACAAGCTTATGTCCAAAATGGAATTTACCAGAAGGCATAAGACCAGTCATCATAACAAAATTCTTCTTATTAGCAATAGCATCAGCTATTCTTCCAAAATCTCTTTGCCCATAAACAACTCCTCGTCTAAACAAAACATGATCAGGTATTTTTAATTTAGCTGATTCATCAGATGAATCAGTTATTTTACCAGCAAACTCACTCATAGGACCAATGCCAAACTGTTTCATCAGCTGCTCATAATCCACACTTCCCTTTACCTCCCAAGGATTTATCACGCTTTCCATAAAACTACCAACTATATCTTATTATTAGTTATTATCAATAACCTTTTATTTAAATTATATTTTTCAATCCCATTAAAAACCTTGTTAAACTCATCAATTGTTAATATTACATCTTTTCCATTCACTATAAAAGGATCGTTTATATGCACACACTCGTCCATAGCAGATACTATAATCCAATGAGGACTTTTTACACCATGCAATGGTTCTGCATCAACCAAAACAAGCACAACACCATCATTCATTGCAATAGCAATATCATCCACATCAGGTATTTTATCAATAACCTTTACACCCAATTCAAGTGCTTTTTCAAAAAGAATCCTTGCCTCAGATAAAGATATCTCCATAGCTTCACCTTCTAACTCAGTTGTTTCTATCATATGATCTAGCTTACAAACTATTGTAGCACCAAATCCCCTTTTCATAGCAGAATATGCCAATCCCTGCGGAAGACACCCTAGAACAGTTATTAAATTAGATTCTCTCCATATCTCCATCTCAAGCTCTCTTGTCATATAAAGTTTTGGACAAAAATAATTCATTGCCATCATAAGACAACTAGGATCACATGTAAACCCAGTACTCTGTTTATAAAATGGAATATCCTTCATTCAAATCCCTCTAAAAATATTTCAAGCTGTCTTTCAACATCAATTTTATGCTCCCTACATCCATTAAATTTTCCACTGACACATTTTATATAATTCTCCTGAACAACAGCATCATCTGGTGATATAAGCGATTCTATCTCAGCAACAACGCATCTATTATAATCTCCACCATTTTTTTCAAAATCTTCTCTAGAACCACCTGAACTAATTGCATGCATTATTTTTTCTCCATCACCTTTTCTAAGAAATATCTTATTTTTTACACTTCCATGATACATGAGAGACCTGCCATCCAAAGCAAGAGGCTCTAGATAAAATATTCCTGCTATTTCATTTTCTATACCTAGCTTCTTAGCAATCTGTCTTGCTTTTATCACAGGACCTGCTGAACCCTGATCAGCTATCACAAGAACATTATTATTTTTAGCTGCAATAAGAATATCTGCTATCTCTGCCGCAGTAGACAAACTCCTAACAATACCCTTTCCTATAGCATCATTATATGTTTTATCAACATATTGCAATATACTAAATATCATATCAAGTCTTTCAAATCTATAAACATCATCCTCACTACTAACCACATCAAATCCAAATTTTGCAAGTGTTTTTCTACTTCTTTCAACAGTATTCTCAATATCATTTATTTTAACAAATCCTTCAGTTCCATTAAATTTACGAAACTCATATGATGGTATAACTGCCTGTACACGTCCATACATAACACTTAATGAATCTGCTATTTCTATAGAAGGATATAATGCAAGACTTGGTCCACCTTCTTCACAACAAAGACCTATAAGTATAATACCTTTTTTTGCATTTCCATAATATCCAAAACCATGACCACGTCTAATACAACTACTCTGAGAAAGATATTCTACTATAGCATCAATTGGTTTAACACATCCAAGTTCAGCAATTCTAGCAGCTCTTAATTCATCTAATCCAAATTTTCTATATTCAATCAATCCTGTCATAGCCATCACCTAATTTTCACAATGAATACATGATTGATTGAAAATCAATCTGTATAGGTGAAGTCTTACTTCACCACATACCATTTATTTTATTCTGCAACCGATCAGTCACAGACTGATGGTATTCATTTTATAAAATTTCTTTCTTCTATCAGAAAACCGTATATACTCACATACAACACCATTTCTAACCAAGAGAGAAAGAATATGTTTTACAGTTCTTATGGACAATCCAGTAATATCTCTTATGGCAACTTGATCAAAGCCAGGGACACTCAGCCACATTCTTAGAATTCTGTGATGTTTTTAGATTACCACAACTAGAAAGAACTCCTATTACAATTCTCTCTGATCGTGTAAAGCCAAAGACATTCACCCATTTTAATCACATTAGTTATTTGTATTAATCTTTTTAATACCTAATGATTGGTGCAAATTAAGAAACGACATAAATATCTTTTACCTTATTAAATGCTTTATCAAAAGTTGCTATGTTATGTATATTGAATATATTCATTAAAGAAAGATTTGTACAGTCAGTAAAACTCAATGATAACACATTTTCATCTCGAAAAAAACTCCAGGCTTTTTTGAACATCATATTATCTATTCTCATTATAATTAATTCTGAATTTAATAAACTCTCTCCAATTTCTTTTGCTCGTGATATGTCTAATTTTCGCAGAGAAATTGTTATCATCTCATCAAATATATAATCAGATATAACAGGTGTACCATATTTTTTGGAAATAATATCATCCATAATAGCTACCGCCTTTGTATGATGCACATCATTTTCAGCAAAATAAGCTAAAATAAAACTGGTATCTAATAATATTGCTATCATCATCACCCCTTACCATATAGAATATCATCAACCTCTTCACTGGTTCGTTCTGATCCTTTTTGCCATCTCACTTTTTTTATATTCAATATGCTGTTTTTTGGTTTTTTTTCAATTCTATCAAGCCAAACTTTCATAGCAAGCGTAACCGCTTCTCCTAATGCCATTTTTTCCCTAACAGTTTCTGCCTTAAATTCTCTAAACACATTCTCATCAACATCTCTTACACTCAAATTCATACAAATCACACATATAATACTTGTATTACATGTATTTAAAATTAAATAAATACTCCAACACTAAGCAGAACAGCAACAAATACCACGTATAACAACATCAACCCTATTCCTTCCAACTTAGTAAACTTTCTATGCAAACTAAGCCCAACAACAATACCTCCTATTGCTAAAAATGAATACATCACAATACTTGAAAGATGATCTATTCTTATCACATTAAAAATAGACATAATTCCGATTATTAAAACAATATTTACAATAACAGAACCTGTTACATTACCTATTGCCAATGAAAAATTTCCTTTTCTAACAGCTATTATACTAACAGTAAGCTCAGGTAGAACAGAACCAATACCAACAATTAATGCACCTATGATCATAGAAGAAATTCCAAATAAATCAGCCAGACCTGTTGCAGATTCAACTACAAAACTAGCACTCAACACAACAGCAATGATAGAAATTATCACTATTCCAACATGTTTTACAAGATCTGGTGTCAATATCCATGGTTTTTTTCCACTTTTTATTACATAGTGTCTTCTTAGTATTACATTCAAAAACAAACTAAATAATACAATTGAGAAAATTCCAAATACAATATCTATCTCACCCAGAAGCAATGCAAAAACAACCACTAAACACGATAATAAAATAGTTTCCACCACCTCAATGTCTTTCTTAGTTAATACAAATCCTCCAAGACAGACAACACCAAACACCAAAGTCATATCAGCTATGCTAGATCCAAATAATGTTCCAATAGAAAGAGTTTGTGTTCCTGTAAAAATTGACATAATACTAACACTCAGCTCAGGTAATGATGTTCCTATTGCAATGAAAACAATTCCCATTGCAAACTCACTAAACCCTGTTATATAGGTTATGTGCATAGCACTGTCAACAAGCTTTTCACTTGCAAAAACAAGCACAGCTAAACTAATCAATAATGTTATTATTAATATTGCTACCATAAAACTATTTGTTTCACTATATAAATATAATGAAAGATATAACTATTCTATAATATCCTAGAAACTAATCAAAATATAGTTATAGAAAACGATGAGAATATGATAATAACAATATCTGGAAACCCTGGATCAGGAAAAGACACTGTTGCAAAGATTATATCAAAAAAACTAGGCATGAAACTATATCAAATGGGCAAACTTAGACGAGATCTTGCAAAAAAACATAAAATGAGTATTCAGGAATTAAATGAAATAGGAAAAACAGAAAATTGGACAGATACTGAAATAGACAATATCACAGCTGAACTAGGAAAAAATGAAGATAACTTTATAATAGTAGGTAGAACATCCTATCATTTCATATCCCATTCTGTAAAAGTCTATCTTGATGTTGACCTGAAAGAAGCCTGTAGACGAATAATGCAAGATAGGAGTAATAGAAAAGACGAGGTTATATCAAAAACTGTTAAAAAAGAGATGGAATTGGTAAAAGAGAGATTTATTGGCGACAACCAAAGATATCTAAAACACTATGGAATTGATATCACAGATAAAAATAATTATGATATCTGGATTGATACTACTCCAATCAGAGCAGAACAGGTAGCTGATCAAATAATCAAATTCATAAAAATTCATATTACAGAAAGGGTTACACAAGCTCTCAGAAACAACAATCATGAACCCAAGGACTACCCTTCAAAATAAAAATCAATAATTTTATATTATAGTTATGAACAAAACCATTTAGAATATAATATTTTTGTTCTAACTATACATGGTGAAGCAAGCTTCACCTGTAATTTGAAAATTAATTATTTTCAATTACAAGTTGAATTCTGAAAGAATTCAACATTGTACAAGAGAAACTTTGTTTCTCTATGTATGTACAAAACATAACTTTCTAAAGTAAATAATGCTTCGTACTATAATTCTTATTTAATATGTTTCTATATCCAATTCAACTATTTTTGAAAAATCTTTTATATTTCTTGTCAGCAGTCTCTCTCCTTTTGCAATAGCAATGCCTGCTATCATTGAATCTATAGGATCTATTTTTTTTCCTTCTCTACAAAGACCACCATCAATCTCGCCTGATTTTTTAGCACTCTCTGCATCAAAATGCCAGATTATAAGATTAGAAAGCATTTGTAAAACTTTTTGTTTTTCAACATCTGGTTTATTTGACTGCATTATCCCAGAATAAAGTTCAAATAAAGTAGGCGCAGTTATTATCTGCGGTTCTCCCCTTGAAACAAGTTGTTTTAATCTAAAAAGAGCTTTTTCATCTTTTCTCATTATATCTATCACAAATGTTGTATCCACAATCATTTTTAAAACCTTATCATATTCAACGGGGTTTAAAAATATGATGAAACTTGTTTTCATCAATTATTTTATAGCCTCTTTTGTTTTTTCAGTTCTATTTCGCATATCTCTGCGTCTTTCGCCTATGTTTCTAGAAACTTCTTCTGCTTCCTTATCACTCATTATACCAATAAGATCAGACAATGTAGATTTTCCAGTTAATTTTTTAATCACATCACTAAAACTTTCTCCATTAGTTTTTCTAGACGCAAGTCTTTCATAGGCATCTTCTGAAACCGTTAATGTTTTTGACATATCATCACCTTGTATCAATACACTTATGTATGTTTACACATATTTAAACATATTTATAGTATATAAATGAAAGACAATCACTCTAGAGTAACACAATCTTTATATATCAGGCCGCCCACTATATAGTAATACCACTATAGAATGGTAACATATAATATCTGATTGAATAACAATCAGCTATTTACATAACTATTCTGGCATCAGAATAACTATTTACACAACTATGGTGGGGTGTGGTTTTTATTATCTTGAAGAGTTCTTTAAACTCTTCTGGATGCTGAATACACAAAGAAATAAAATACGGTGTTCATCATGAACAGATTTGTAATTGCAGTGTTATTGGTAATTGTATTTACACTTGGCTATCTATCAGCAGGTCCTGCTGCATCTGCCATTACTTCTGGTATTGATAATAAAGCTATAGAACGAGATTCTCCACAAGACCATGTTTCTGAGAACCAAATCAATATAGCACAAGATAAAGTCACACTAAATATAGAAAACACTTCATGGCTTACATTTACAGATACAAACTCAATGGATCCTATTATTGACACTGGTGCAAATGCTATTCAAATTAAACCAAAAACCATTGATGATATTAAAACAGGAGATATTATAACATACTATTCTGATTATGGCCTAATAATTCATAGAGTAGAAAGAACAGACTATGATGAAAACGGCTGGTATGTTATTGCCAAAGGAGATAACAATCCAATCCCAGACCTACAAAAAATAAGATTCAATCGAATTCAGGGAGTTGTGGTTGCTATTATATACTAACTGAATAAAATGAAGCCATTGATATTTTAACTATTCTCTGAAGCAGAATAGCTATTTGATACGGTGCATACAAGATGAAACTTTGTTTCATCTGTACCTGATTAAATTTTATTTAATCATGTACCACTAGTCTTTGACTAGTCGGTTGTAGCGTGTAAACAAACTTTATTGAGATAAAGGTTGTTTCATAATTAGGTGATAAATATGACAACAACAGAAAAAATATTAAAAGATTATAGAAGCATCAATGAAAAAGTAGAAAAATATGTAGATGAACATGCAATAACGCTTGGTCAGTTATCTAAACAAGAAGTAGGTGCTTACATAAAATCTTTAGTTGAATATGTTCAGAAAAATTAGTAAAGAATAATTAGTGAAATAAATGATAAACAATTTTGAAACAGTTGATGAATGGAAAGATATGAATCTAGTACCATTTGGAAAACCATCTGTACCAAGAGCAAGAGCTGAAGTACAAAAATATTGTGATATGCACAAGGATTATGAAACATTACATGTAACAGATCATCCTTCCTATGCTGGATTAAATGAATATCTTAGAACCAACAAATATCCAAAAGATTATCTTGGATCAGCATTAGTAGATTTGATTGATCACAGAACCAGAAAACACATACCTAGTCCATTATATGTAACTGTTGAACACCATCAAACTTCAACTAAAGAAAAAGATCTCTATATCGTAGGTATTCTAGATTCTCCTGATACAAACTCCAGAGATGTCAGAACAAAGATGCTTGTCTCAAACAACAGCAATACAAATGAACTAGTGGAAAAAATATCATCCATAGAAAGCGAGAAAGGATTACATGTATTTGTCTATACTCATGAAAAAAGTCTTATGGAAATTAAAAAGTGATAAAAATGCCAATAACTGAACTGAATAAAGATATTGATGCATGGTTTAATGAGCTATCAGAATATTGCCTTGATAAATGCAATGAGTCCTGTTGTCTAGGAAGCAAAGCTCTTAGAATGAACAGGGAACAGGCAGAGGAAATGTTTCCAGATTATTTTAAAAAGCCTGAAGCTGAAAATAAAGATGAAACCAGAGGCATGTGGCAGAAAATTGCCAGCTTTTTTGCACAAAAATCAAGATATCCAATAGATCTATCAAGACTTCAGAATAATCAAATGACTTTTATGCTAGCGCAAGACGGTATTGGTGTGATATCAAGAGTTGGAGACGAATATACATTTTCAATTCCTGATCACTCTCAGTTTAGCACATGTCCAAAATATGACTGCGAGAAAAAGACCTGTGGTATGTATACCAACAGACCAGCCACTTGCAGAGAATACCCGCTTGAATTAAATCATGATGAAAGAACTATTAAAATGCTCGGTTGTGATGCAATTGCCTCCCATGGATTAAGAGACAAACTAGCAGATATATGTGATAAACATGACTATGTTATGCTAATACCAAGATCATCTTATTGTGAAATAACTGGTACTATAAATAATTTTTCAGAAAACACACCTTCTTGGTTAGTATATGGAAAAAACGTAATCCGGTGAACAAACATGACACGATCATACTCAGTAGAAGAAATGCCTGTAATAATTCCTATGAAATTGCAAAAAGAGTTACAGCAGTACATATCAAGATTTTGTCAAAGTCAATGTAATGGTGATTGTTGTAAAGGAC
>JAZDMZ010000005.1:0-2097 GCA_043800495.1 Candidatus Aenigmatarchaeota archaeon | reverse complement strand
TGTGTACAGATACGAAGATAAGTCACTAAAATTACGCTGGTAACATCAACTGTCAAAATAGATTAGGGAACAGAATTAGTTGTTGGAAGTGGCGAAGTTAAGTCTATATGCTGCGCATAGAAATGGATGATTTACATAAATTATTTCTTTATTAGGATAATTCTCACTAAGTTTTTTATATAGGGTTTTCCAGAAAACTCTGAATTTTCTATAAAATATTTTGTTTCCATATATTCCTTTGTATTTTTTATGCTCAATGTGCTTATTCCAGTATTGGAATGGAAAGAATAATAATATAATTATCTTTTTTGTGTGTATTTTTACAACATTGCCTTTCAAAACACGTGTGTAATTAGTGGTTTTGTAATCAAATCCCTGTCCAATAAATCTATTTTTATTCTCGTCTAATTTTATATACGAATCCCAGTCTTTTTTATCACCAACAGCAAGAACAGTGACATCTTTATTTTTAACCATAAATTAACTCGGTTGTAATAGTTTTATAGTTTAGTTTTTTGTTAAATAACAATCATTTAGAAATTATATCAAACATGCCTTAATAAATCCATCAAACAAAGGATTTGGCTTTAGAGGACGGGATGTGAATTCTGGATGAAACTGGGATGCTATGAAGAATTTGTGTTTTGGTAGTTCTATTATTTGTTTTATTGTTTCATCTGGCGTTGAGCCAGAGAATATGAGGCCATGATTTTCTAGAATATTTACAAAGTCTGGATTTACTTCATATCTATGTCTAAAGCGTTCTACAACATTTCCTTTGTTATATAGTTCATAGGCTTTTGTATCTGTCTTTATCTTAACTATCTGGCCACCAAGGCGCATGGTTGCTCCATAGTTTTGTTTTGCAATAATATCTTTTTGCCATGGCAATAGATCTACCACAGGAGTTTTTGTGTTTTGTTCAATCTCTGTTGAATGAGCATCTTTTAAACCACAGACATTTCTTGCAAATTCTATTACTGCCAATTGCATGCCATAACATAGACCAAGATAGGGAATATTATTCTCTCTTACATACTTTATTGCAGATATTTTTCCTTCTACTCCAGATTCACCAAACCCACCTGGTACTATTATTCCTGCTAGTTGCTTTAGTTTATTTAACGAAGACGGATCTTTTTCAAAATCTTTTGAGTCTATCCATACAATATCTGGTTTAACATTGTTGGCAGCACAGGCATGTCTAATTGCTTCTATGACAGAAACATAGGAATCTGGTAATCTATAGTCTCCTATGTCAAAATATTTTCCTACTATGCCTATTTTTACTGTGTTCTCAGCATTGGTTAGCACATTGACAAACTCTTTCCATTCGACATCATCAGATGGTCTTGGATCTAAATTGAATTTTTTCAATATCTTATTTCCAAAATCCTGTGCTTCAAAAAATAGTGGTAGTTCATAGATGTTTTCAATGTCTGGGTTATCTATAATATTTTGTTTTGATATGTTACAGAATAGCCCTATTTTTTCTTTTCTTATATCATCTATTGGTCTGGCTGATCTACATATTATAAAATCTGGTTGTATTCCTAATGATAATAATTCTCTGGTAGAATGTTGAACAGGTTTACTTTTTATCTCACCTAGTTTTTCTAAATAGGGCAAATATGCCACATGGACAAAAACCACTGGATTATTATCTAGTTTCATCTGTCTTGCTGCTTCTAGAAATAATATGTTTTCATAGTCTCCTACTACACCACCAATTTCTATGAGAACAAAATCTACCTTTGTGCTGTTGTAAACCTCTATTATTCTCTTTTTAATCTCATCTGTTATATGTGGAATTGGCTGGACTGTTTTGCCAAGATATTCTCCTTTTCTTTCTCTTTCTATAACAACTGAAAATACCTGTCCTGTTGTGACATTATGTTTTTTTCCAATTGTTGTGTCTGTAAATCTTTCATAGTTTCCAAGATCCTGGTCTGTTTCTCCACCATCTTCTGTTACCCAGACCTCTCCGTGCTCAGATGGTCTAAGTGTGCCGGCATCAAAATTTATGTAAGGATCTATTTTCATTATAGTTGTTCTAAATCCTTTCATCTGAAGAACTTTTGCAATAGAAGCTGTGCT
>JAZDMZ010000002.1:0-10047 GCA_043800495.1 Candidatus Aenigmatarchaeota archaeon | reverse complement strand
TTTGCAATAGGCTTATTTATCAGCAGTTTACCCAATTCATCTATTCTTTTTTCATTATCCCTTATCTCTTTGGCAATAGAATCAATTCTTTTCTTCTTCTGCTCAATCAATGTACTAAGTCTTGTTGATTCCTGCATATCAATACTCATCTTTTTCAGATCTTTGCTTACCTGCTCTAGAGATTGTTCACCAATTTTTATTTCATCATCTATTTTATCCAATGAATTTTTCTTGTCAAATAGATCATTCTGATTTTTTAGAACATCCTCATTTCTTTTAAAAACATCATTTCTTTTTTGCTCTATATCAGCTGTCTGAGTCTCATATAGCTTTTTCATAGACCTGAGTTCTCTCATCACAATTCCAGATGCATTATTTCTAATTATTCCATACTTGTCAACATCAAATATTTTTCTAAGTATTCTCAATCTCTCTTCAGGATCTGCAATGAGTATTTGCTTCATACTATCCTGTGGAGTATATACAGTATATCTAAACATCAACGGATTCTTTGTCTGATACTCCTGTGGATATCCTAGTAAATCAATAATCATTGCCCTTAGCTCAGAAGCAGTTTTCTCTTCCCGTTTGCCATCTATTTCTATAAAACCAGCATCCTGTGAAATACCCTTTTTCTCTCGTTTGACATTTCTCTGTATCACCACATCCTTTCCATCAATATTCATATGCAATTCAATCATACCATTTTTTGAACCATGTCTTAGAATATCACTGCCAGTTAATTCACCTCGTTGTATACCAAACAAAGCAAATTCAACAGCTAATAGTATAGAAGATTTTCCACAGCCAATATCACCAGCCAAAAGCAAAGATCCATTTGGAAATTCCAATGTCTCATCAATATAACTCCGGATATTTTGTAATTTAATTGATTTCAGCTCCATCATCACAACCCCATCATCTTTAGAACAGCTGATTTTATTCTCTCCTCATAAATGAGATTTTTCTCATTCTCAGTCTTTTCCTGATTTAATAAATCCATAAGAGCAGTTATCATATCTTTTTTATCCTTTTGATTTTCAACAGCCTGTTCCACTAGACTAGTTTCAATCTCTTTCACAGATTTTTCCTGTGTTTTTAGTTCAATCTCTTCTGTAACAAGATTAACAGACTTTTTCACAGTTAGACAACCATTATTTTTACAGCGTTCTGTAATAAGTTTGAAATTAATTTCAGAAGCTTTTCCAGATTTTAGTGTACCTTTAGCTTTTAGTAAAACAATCCGATCTTTCACATTCTCATCAATCCTATCTAAAATCTCCTGTTCTATTTGATTTGGTGTTTTGTCATTACCATCTATTTTTATCATCAATGATTTGCATATATCCAAATCAATTCTTTCCATATTCAATGGAGCATGTGATACAATATAAAATCCAGTCTTCTCATGTTTTTCCAATTCATCAAAATTAGCCTGAAACAATGGACCAGGGAACACTAATTTTGATTTATCTATATCAACATTAATATGCTCATGCAGATGACCTGTTGCATAATAATCAAATCCCTTTGGAAGAATTGATAAAGGAATAGAATCCATAAGAGATATTGGACAATGTTCTGTAACAGCAGAATGAAACATGAATATTTTTAGTCCATTTCCCATTATCGGTATCTTCAGATCATCAAAATAATTCCTATCAAGCCCGCCTTTTAGTCCCTCAATACCAAATATCTTTACACCTTTATGGTCAATCATTCTCTGATGTACGTTTATCACAAGACCAGCAGACTCTAGAACAGAAATCATGGTCTTTCCAGTAGGAGAATAGTCATGTGATCCAGCTATTATATATACAGATAGTCCATTCTCCCTACATCTTAACAGGTGTTCTGCTGCAAATCTCAATACTTCTACACCTGGCATAGAAGTATCAAACAGATCGCCGGCGATTAGTATAAAATCTACCTTTTCCTTTATACACCTGTCAATAGCCATGGAAAATGCCTTTAGTGGCAATTCCTTCATCTCAGGATGAGAATTCCATGAACCAAGATGACAATCAGCCATATGTGCAAACTTCATAATGAAATATAGTTAGTGACAAAACTATTTAGATTATAATATTTTGTCCTAACTATACATGGTTGAACTTTGTTCAACCTGTACAGATTGAATATTTGATTCAATCATGTATGTGAAGACATGATTATTAATATACAGAAACATGTCTTGCACTATAATACAGCTAATGCTTAAACACGTTGAGAAAAGGAAATATACCAATGGACAATATTATTATCTTTTTTTAGGTTTTCTACAATAGAACCATTCTCCTATCATAGCTATTATATTTACATTTTTGCCACAGGACTTGATCCTGCATGCCATGACTGTCTTGGCCTGATGTAAACACTGTATATTCTCTCAGAATTATCATCCATTACAATCGCAACTCCTTTCATCTTTGGCAGATCAATCAGATATTTTGTAATATCAAATAACATATAGGTCTGCATAACAGCTCTTAGCGAATCAATATCTGCCTTTGATGTTAGCATATGTGATACAAGCAGATCAGACTGGGCAAGTGCATCTGGATGTAATTTCTCAGGTCTCTGGGTTGCCAACAGCAGACCAATGCCAGGCTGTCTTCCTTCTTTTACTATTCTTAGAAGAATATCCTGTGAAGCATTTTTTTGATCTGATGATATAAAATTATGAGCCTCATCTATCATTATCCAGCACATAGGAGTTCTCTTAATAGAATATCCCTCTGTCTCAGCCAATTCCTCCTTACGTCTTGCAATAGTCCTTTCACTGAATATTTTTTTGCTAATTAATGATATTAGCAATGACCGTACATTTTGAGAAGTAAGACTAACGTCTATAACACTTGCTTTTCCTGGTTCAAGTAATTTAGGCATTTTTGATTCTCCAAAAATTCCCCAGTTTTTTGCAACACTAAATCTATTTACAAGAGCCATTTTCTCAGACTCAAACCCTTTCTCAGATTCTATCTGTTTTATAATATCATCAATGGTAAATTCTCCTTTCATATCATTAATTATCTTTTGAAGAAATATTCCCAATGATTCATTTTGACTCAATTGAAACACAGCAAGCCAGTCATCTCCTGTGATCTCATGAGCAGCAACAGAAAAAATACCATCAAAATCAACTCCAGCTTTTTCAAATATAATTTTTTGTCCTTCAGGAACATAGACAGCTATTGGAAACCCAATTGACTTCATTCCCCACTTGTTTAATGAAATGATATCCTTTTCATTTGCCTGTTTCATTGTCCAGAATATTCCCTGTGTATCAATTATTACAGAGCATAGGGATTTTCTAAATTCATCTGGTAGTTTCATCATCTCCTCCACAAATACGCCAATACTATAACTTTTTCCAGATCCTCTTTTGCCGCAAAGTATCATTAAATGTGGCCTAAGAATATCCATTAGAACAGGTGTTGTGAAATGAGCATCTTCACCAGTGCCAACTATGTGTTTTCCTATATTAATTGTTCCCTTTGTGCCATATTTGATAGTGTCCTCCACATCTCTACCAACAATAATCTGAATCTTATCTTCCATTTTTAAAACCTTATTTTATTTATGGTTTTCTTGCAGAAGACTCTAAAAAGTCTTCTGAAGACTTAAGTTGAGCTTTGCTCAACTTCAAGTTTAAAATCCCCATTTTTAAAACCTCATAATATTCTTATCATAAATGAGTTTCGAAAATACAGTGAAAAATTATTTTTCACTGAGCATTTTTAAAACCTGATAATATGAATTGACTATTATGATAAATAAAGCTAATTTTTCGCATTGATAACACTTTTATATATGATTGGAATCCAAAAACATATATGGATTATAAAAAAATAACTACATTATTCATTTTTCTGTTCTTATTCACAGGGTTTGCTCTTGCACAGAACGAGACTACAACAGATCCATGTGCAGGTGTTGTATGTAGTCCTTCTATACAAAAATGTCCAGATGGTTTTCAATCAACTTGCAACAATGGTTGTGCAAATGGTGTATGTGGTTTATGTTCACCAGATTGTTCTGGCCATGATACAACAATCCAACCAGCTGTAACACCACAACCAGTTGTAGCACCACAACCAGTCACAACCCAACCTATTAATACATCTACTCAAACAACTACAGATAAATGTGCAAACATTATATGTGGTGAAGAAAGAATAAAATGTAATGATGGTTTTGAATCAATATGCAAAAATATTTGTGATTCAGCAACAGGAGGTTGTATAAAATGTACTCCAGGCTGCTATGGTCATGAAATAACCACTCCTATTTGTGAACAAAGAATAATCTATGCTGTTGATGGTGCAGGTAATTGTAAAGAATTCTCAAATTCTTGCCTATCACCAGGCTGGTCTGCTGTTGAGAGATGTCCTGAATTTAACAAAAACTGCGGAAATATGATATGTGAGATTGGTGAGACAAAAGAAAACTGTCCAAAAGATTGTATAGGATCTTTATCAGACTGCCCAGCAACAAAATCAATGACACCTGATGAAACAAGAATGTGTAGTGAAAAAGGAGGAGATGTTACAAAAAATGTAGATAATAAAGGATGTCTTATTAGCTATGAATGCAGAGAATTGCAGAAAAAGGTTCCTGTCTGTCCTACAATATCAAATGATATTTGCACAAATGGATTTCTTTTATCAGGTGGATATGATTCTAATAACTGTCCTCTTGGACAAACCTGTTGTGGAAACAACAGATGCCAGACAGGGGGTGAAGGAAAAGAAACCATAGAAAACTGTGCTCAGGATTGTACTGATATTAAAAAATTAAACTGTCCTAATGTTGAAAAGGATAAGGAAAATTGCCTTGTGGCAGGACAGAGATATATAAAACAAATAGGAGATAATGGTTGTGAAAAAATACAATGTCAGTCAAAGGATGCAGTCTATAAACAACAGGAGACAAATCTTCCACCAGGATGCTGGGAAGAGATTATGAATGATAGAAAAGTTGTCAGATGTGAACAGACAAACAAATGTTCACGAGATCCAAAACAAAACTCAGGACTTCAACCATGTCTTGATAAAGGAGGAAGAGTTGAATATGATCAAAGCGATCCATCAGACTGTCGCTGGAAATGTATAGATGATAATTTTGAAAACCAATATATTAGAAAAGAGCCTATTCAATCAGGACAAGATTGTTGGGTAGGTGAAGAAAGAGTGCCATGTCCTTCTCTTAATTTTGGTACAACTGAAAAACAATTTGAAAGATGTCCAACAAGTGAAGAAACTGCAAAAAAACAACAACAATGTAGAGAAATGGGAATGGATGCTGAATTTGTTGGCGAAGGACAGTGCTTTATGCCAAGATGTATACCAAAAGACCAGAAAATGTGTGCAGAACAACGTGACCCAAGTATTGCAGAAAGAATAAAAAGTCAGTGTAAAGATGCTGGAAAACCATGGACAATGGTGCCTGATCCAATCCAGTCAAATTGTAAAATTACTGTTTGTGGTGATGGAAGTGAAAATTCCTGTAGAAAAGAAATACCATCATATTCGTTTGAAGACTGTAAAAACAGTGGTGGAGAAATAATAATGGAAAAAGATTATGATGGTTGCATTGTGTTCATGGATTGTGTTAGAAAAGGTGATAAGAGCAAGGTAACATTTAGCAGTGATGAAATGGTTACCGAAGTACCAGATGCAACAAAATTACTTGACATTGCATTTAAGCTAGAAGAATTGAAAATGGCTCTTGACAAGCTTGCAAGAAAAACAGATTCAATAGCAGATTATTATGCTTCTGTTAAAAATGATAATGAAGAAGGACGATATAGAAGAATCGCAGATATGTTTGATGCAACCAAAGGAGAAGTAGATAGAATCAGAACTGAATTAAAAAATAAACTAAACAGTCTGACAGTTGATGATGTCATGAAAGTCAAACAAGATATAAAATACATCAAAGAAGTCACCATAAAAGACATTGTCTATTATATGCTTAGTGACGAGGGTGCAAAAGAACTTAGCAAAACCACAACAAAACTTAATTTCTGTTCAGCTGATGATGATAAGAAATTCACAGAATGTGAAAAACAAGGAGGCCGTCCTCAATCAGATCCATCAAAAGATGGTTGTGAAATATTTACAGGATGCGAGCAAGGAGGAGATGTTTTTTTCACAAGTTTTACAACATGCCAGAAACTAGAAAACTTTAGGCCAGAAACTGACAAAGGGCCTGTGATAAATATCAATGGTCTTGAAGGAGGTAATTGCATACTTGAGATGTCAATTACAAAAGATGCAATGGGATCAGATGGTCCTCCAGAAGCAATGCTTGCATTAATGGGCATGTCCTATCCATTAAAAATGACCTGTAAAATACCAGGTGATAAATATCCACTTGGTCCAGAAGCAATATTTGGACAAGGAGATCCTGATCCAAAAATAATTGAACAGCTGTGTACAGGAGATCTTGCAAAACTAATGCAGTTTAAACCACCAGGTCAGCAAGGACCTTCACAACAGTCTGCAAAAAGATACAGCCAATGTAATGATGGTATTTGTGAAGAAGATGAAAAAAATACCTGTCCAGCAGACTGCCAGAAACCAGTTTGTGGTGATGGAAGGTGTGAAAATTATAGAGGAGAAGATGAATATAACTGTAAACCAGACTGTGGTAGAAATGATCAAAACTATGTAGAACCTCAGGAAACATCAGTAGAGGTAATAAATACAGTTGAATCATCCTCATCATCAGGAGGAGGAATGGGTCAATCAGTTGTGCAAACAACAACACAGCAAGCATGTTCAGGTTGTCTAAACAATGGTGTATGTGACATAGGAGAATGTAGTGATTGTGCAGACTGTATATAATAGATTATAGTAATGGACAATACTATTTAGAGTATGATATATTGTCCTTACTATACAGAGTGAAGTGAAACTTCACTCGTACAGGAGAAACTTTGTTTCTCCATGTATGTACAAGACATAAATATTATGATATTAAGTCTAGAAAGTTATGTCTTGTACTATAAACACAAAGTAAATTGATATTCAAAAGGTGATATGATGAACAAAAAAGCAATTGCAGCAATTATAGTAGTAATAGCACTAGGAGTGTTTATCAGTGGCTGTATTGGTCAAAGTGATACAGCAAGTACAGATATAAAAACAGAACAACAGGCAGCACAGGCAGTTAGTAACATAAGCAAAGATGTTCAAGATGTATCAACTGTATTAAATGAAATAGATAGCACACTGAGTAGCTAATTTTTATATTTTCTTAATAATTTTATGAATTCTGGTAATTTCCACACATATTTAAAAATCTGTGATAAAACTAATAACATGGCTGATGTGAACACACGGTTTGATAAAGAACTTACTGATCCTGAAATACAATATATTCTACATAGTGTAAAGCAAGTAAGAGCAGATACCATAAGATCAACAAGAGCAGCTGATTCTGGTCATCCGGGGGGAGCACTAGGATCTGCTGATATATTATTTATAACATTGTTTGGAGCAAACATCTCACCAGAAACACCCTATGATTTTACAAATAACATGTTTTTAGCAAGTGCAGCACACTATGCTCCAGGTATATATTCTTCTCAAGCACAATTAGGATTATTTCCAATAGAAGAATTGGATTTTCTTAGATTATCAGGAAGTCTTTTAGAAGGTCATGTAACACATAAGGTTCCTGGAAATTGGTGGACAACAGGAATACTAGGACAAGGTCTATCAGCTTCAATGGGATTTGCAATTGGAAAACGATTATTAGGATACGATAATAATTATATATTTGTTCATATGGGAGATGGTGAACAAAACAAAGGACAGATAGCAGAAGCATTGCGTTTTGGAAAAAAATATAACATAAAAAATGTCATACCTATTGTATGTAATAACAGACAACAACTAAGTAATACAACAGAATCTGTAATGCCAATGAATATTTCTGGAGTCTATCAAGCAGCTGGTTGGAATGTTTTAGAAATACCTAATTATACAGATGATGTTGAAAGAATAAAGCAATACTGGAAAGCACTAGGAGATGCAACAATAGGATTAACAGCATTGATTGTTAATACAACCATGGGAAAAGGAGTTTTGGAAATAGAAAATAGTTATGAATATCATGGAAAACCTTTACCAGAAGATCTTGTAAAAAAATATTTAGAAGTATTTGGTTTTGAAGCACAAGACCTTGCTGAAACAAGAGAAAGAAGAGCACAAGGATTTTCTAAAACAGAATACCAGGGCAGACCAAAACCAAACCTAAATATCAACCTAGGAGAAAAACGATTGTATAGAAGAGAAGACAAGGATGTCAAGAATGGAAAAATAGCTAATAGAGATGCTTGGCAAAATGCTTTAATGTCTCTTGCAAAAGCAAATATGGATGAGACTGGAGAAGCATTAGAAGGATATTCACCTATAGCTGTTGTTGATTGTGATTTAGAAGGTTCTGTTAAAACACAAAAATTCAGAGAAGCATATTCAAATAACTTTTTCCAGAGTGGTATTCAAGAGCATCATGCAGGAACATTTGCAGGTGCATTGTCAGCAATGCCTATACTAACATTTCTTGCTGATTTTGGAGTTCTTTCAGTAGATGAAATGTATTCACAGCATAGATTAACAGCACTCAATGAAGGAAATCTTAAACTAGTATCAACACATTGTGGTCTTGATGTTGGTGAAGATGGTAAAACACATCAAGCAGAAGGCTATCTATTACTAGACAGCAAATATGGCTGGACCACATTTACTCCAATGGATGCAAATCAAACAGACAGAATAGTTCCATACATGGCTCAAAATCATGGTTGTATGCACATGGCTGTAGGAAGATCTGATGCATTTATAATATACAAACAAAATGAAGATACGCCATTCTTTGATTTGGATTATGATTTTGAATTAGGAAAAGTTGATGAACTGAGAAACTATGGTGATGATGTTGTAATCTATACATATGGTGCAATGGCATGGCGTGCAGTAGAAGCAGCTGAACAATTAAATAAACAAGGCATTGGTGCAAAAGTACTAGGACTTTCAACACCAATGTACTCTAACAAAGAAGCAGTTAAATCTGCTGTAACAGATAATACAAAACTTGTTATTAGCTATGAAGATCATTTCATTGGTTCAGAAGGCCATGAAAGAGTAGGAATTGCACCACTGATCAAGAACTGGCTATATGACACATCACATCATCCAGAAGTATATAATCTAGGAACAAGAGAACCAGGAACATCAGGAAAACCAGATGATGTATACAGGGCAGCAGGTTTACATCAAGACATTCTTGTAAATTATATATCATCTGCTATGAAAGATCTAAAAACATCTAATACAGGAATATAAAAATAAGATATTTTTCTATCACCAAAATCTTTATATCATGGCATTAACAAGAGTATTGAATGCCACCATCAAATATATCCTCATTATCAGCCTCATCAAAAAATGTAGAGCTAGAAGCTTCTGTTATTCAAAGGTTTGAACCCAGGTCTGTAAACACAAGATATGGAGAAACCCGAGTAATGAATACTATTATACAAGACAGCACAGGAAATATTCCACTAACAATATGGGGAGATGATATAGACAAAGTCCAGCAGGGCAGTAAGATAATGGTAAAAAAAGCCTATGCCTCTGAATGGAATGGAAAACTGCAATTAAATCTAAGCAGATTTGGCAAATTACTAGTTCTTAATTAATAAATTAGAAATCTCTATTATATAATTTCAAATCCTTTCAACCCCTCTGGTTTTTCATCACTTACATTAACACATTTCACAATAGAACCTCTTGGACCTTTTTTACAAATATCAAGCATCTTATCTATAGCAGTTTTATTTCCTTCAAAAACAGCTTCAACCTTATTACCCACATTTCTAACCCAGCCATTTAGTTTTAACTCTAGTGCATTTCTATAGACAAAATGTCTAAATCCAACAGCCTGCACATCTCCAGAAATCATTATTCTTACGCGTTGTATCATACATCATCTATTATTGTAAATAATATATACCAATCATTGCATCATATTCTT
>JAZDMZ010000133.1:0-3443 GCA_043800495.1 Candidatus Aenigmatarchaeota archaeon | reverse complement strand
TAGTTGTTTTATCAAGCTTGCAGAAAATTTGATAAATCAGAGTTTAGATAGAACATTCGGGACTACTGAATACTAAATAGAATATAATACTATTGACTTTGCTATATGTGCGAAGCGTATTTGTTATAGAAAGTTATGCTTCGCACTATACTCATCAAAAAAGTCTCCTAGTATTTTTCCTTTTTCAGACTTAATAAAATCTCAGTCTTTCTGCTTCAGGTATTTTTGAATACAATGCATGTGAATCATATAAAATCTGTTCAATTCTTTTAGAATCACCTGACTGTAGTTCTCCAAAAAGTCGTAGAAACATATCCAATGAATGTTTTTCTCCTGTCAAAATATCTGGATCATTGTCTAACTCAGTTTCAACCCCTTCAAACCCTGTCAAGTAATCTGGACCTAGTATCTGTCTATATATCTCTCTTACCCTGTTTACATGATAATTGCTTGTTACAACAATATTATCCATTAATTTTCTTCTAGCAAGGACAATTTCTTTTACAAAATACGCTTCTCCAATACTATCACTAGAATAATTTTGTATTAAGATATTATCTGATAAGATTCCAAGACCTAGAGCATAATCTCTCATCATATCACACTGTACTGGATGAGTGTCGCGTGGTACATACAATCCCTGAGAAGTTGTTTCAGTAAAAAGACCAGGACCGCCATTCATGATAATATAATCAGCTACACCCTGTGCAAATAATCTTACACCCCTATCTACCCTTAGTTTGGATTCATCATTCAGTTCTCTGGCTGGTGTTAATCTATTCGATAATATGATGATTGAGTTCTTTTTTACCATAATGTTATTTACTGCTAATGTGCATTAAAACCACTCTAGAATACCAATGATTCTAGAACACAGATAAACAACCAATAATCAGTTATTTAACTGTATAGTATACTATACACTCCTTTAAATACTTCATGTATAGTATAATATACATGGATGAGCAAGAAATATTAAGAATATTGACAAATGATTTTAATTTGCATTGGGATAAGGGGCATGTAGCTAAAGCAAGAACCCAGGAATTTAAAAGAAGGGATTTCTTTTCTATAGCAGATCAGTTGAAATCAGAGAAAATAACTTCAATTATAGGTCCTAGAAGAGTTGGCAAAACTACGATAATGTTCCAGCTTATAGATTATTTGATAAAAGAACTGAACGTTGATTCAAAAAGAATAATCTATGTGTCAATGGATAATGAGTATCTTATCAGGGCTTCAAAAGAACCGTTAAAAGACATGCTAGATATTTATATGAAATATATCCTGAAAGATAATTATTCAGATATTCAGAAAAGAGTGTATGTTTTTCTTGATGAAATTCAGCATCTTCAAAACTGGCAGAAAAAACTAAAATCATGGTTTGATTATAAATATAATATAAAATTTATTCTTTCTGGATCTTCAAGTCTTCTCATACAAAAAGACATATCTCATTTGATAGGAAGAATAAGTGAAAGAATAGTATTTCCTTTGAAATTCTCAGATTTTCTGGATTATTATACAAAACATAATAAAAGATACTACGATATTAGCAAGATGCTTAGAGATTCTCTCAAAACATCATTAATCAAAAAAAATCCCGAATATCTCATGAAAACAATAAAAGACCTCTCATTTGAGTTTGTAAAAAGAGAGAATGAAATCGAAAAACACCTTCAACAATTTATGATAAAAGGAGGATATCCAGAGCTTCTTGACAAACAGGATTATAGTTTATGCTCTTCTGAACTGAGAGACACAATATTATCCAAATCTATCCTGGATATTATTGAAAGATATGGCTTGAGAAATATCAGTTTGTTGAAATATCTATTTTCAATAACATCATCAAAATCTGGAAGCAAAATAACCTATCAAGGATTATCAAAAGACCTGGCTGTTGAAAGACCTACAATAATATCACACTTGGATTATTTAGAAGATGCTTTCCTGTTATCAAAATCAAACTTTTATTCAAGGAGTGTTATAAAAAGAGCCAGAAAAGAGAAGAAATATTATGTTAATGATATAGGAATGAGAAATAGTGTTGTAGGAGCTATGAATGAATCTTTACTAAAAGATTCTACAGACCTTGGAATAGTTGCAGAAACAATTGTGTTTGACCACACAAAAAGGCTCAGATTTTTTCTTAGTGGTAAACAGACAACTGATTTATATTACTGGTCAGATAATGTAAATGAAATAGATATAATATTAGATTATGATAACCTGCCAATACCAATTGAAGTAAAATTTAGAAAAACAATAGAACCATCCCATAGTAAAACCATGAGATTATTTATGAAAAAGAACAAATCACCATTTGGAATAATGGTTACAAAGAATTATCTAGATCTGAAAGATAATATAATATATATTCCTCTGAGTTTGTACTTGCTAATATGCTAGCTTACAGGAATAGAAATATGCAGAAATCTGATGAATACTTAACTCTCTCAAACCACCAACACTGAACTTATCCAGAATTCCCACTCTTCTTATTCATACTCCTGATCAGTCCTTTCTTAGCTTTCTCCATACCCTTGAACCTGTACTCATCAAAAAAGTCTCCTAGTATCTTTCCCTTTTTCAGACATTTGACACAAATACAATATGCTATTCTTTTCTTTCTATCATAGGAACTATCCAGCTTTTTCTTTTTCTCAAGCCAACTTGCTATAGATTTTGGAATACTAGAACCAGTTTTCTTGCATGATATACATTTATATTTCCACATCATTAAACCCACTCCCCTTCTTCAATATCATATGGTTTTGAAATGTTATAGCAAACCCAGTAAATAATCCAGATATGATAATACTGGGTTGCATACATGGTTGAATAAAATTCAACCTGTACAGGTGAACTCATTGAGTTCATCATGTATAGCTCACTGGTAATATGATATCCAGAATCTTTACCAGTAGAGCTATAAATAAATTCAGAAGCAATCAAGAATTATAAATCAACATAGCTCTTTCCATTTCTACATTAACCAGTCTGTTGAATTCTGGACTAGAAAACCGCTCTCTAACTCTACTTACCTTTTCTCTATAATCATCAGTCTCTCTGCATATTTCTCCTATGCCTTTTAGTAAATCACATACTATTTCAGTACCATTCATCTTAACACAGAATCGTTCAATTGGCTCAAACTCAGGATACTCTTCCAATAAAGCCTTTTGTTTTTCACCTAATTCAAGTATTCTTTTTGGATATAATTGAAGTGGAATCAAACCATTATACAATGCTTCTGGCTGAAATATATGAGGATGATTAATACCATTTGTTATATCAATCACGTTTTGATCAACAAATGTCTGATAAATAGAAAACACAGGAATACCTGATCTCGTAGCTCTTCCAATATCTGGATATAGAAAATCAGGTATTTTTCCAGGGTCATATGCACCAATCACAATAGCATCTGGTTTAGCATC
>JAZDMZ010000032.1:0-13786 GCA_043800495.1 Candidatus Aenigmatarchaeota archaeon | reverse complement strand
CAAAACTCATTCCAAAATCAAGAAATATTTTTATGCCATTATCTTCCAGAAGAATCTTATTTCCGCCTATTTCTTTTACTCCTCCGTAGAATGTTAGGGTTGTCATGATAGTAATATAATGATTGAATGTTTTTATTTGCAAGCAGAAACACTGTTTCTGCTGCACAGAAGAAGCTATGCTTCTTCTTGTGTTGAATTTGACCTAGTTTGCAGATAGCATATGCATATGTTTATGTATATACTGGAGTATATACTTCTCACTTTTATTTTGAAGAAAATGAAGGTATAAAAGCATTGTTACTATTTACTATTTAACAGGTAAGTCCTAAGGGTCAGTGTACCTTGAGGTGCACGTTTTAGTGCCTTTAGGTTCTGTTATTTTTACCATACATGATATACTTCTTGTTCTACTGTTACCAAATCTACATATTCGCTATTGTTGTGTTCAAATTTCTGAAAACATGACCATGCAAGAATATCAGCAAACTGTAGCCCTGACCAACAATGTGAATAACTATGATCTATAGTTATTTTTATTATATTTGATCTTTCTTTTATATTTCTTATAAAATAATCATTGAAATCTTGTTGAAGAAGTTGTTTACCTTTTGAATTATCTATTCTCACATTGACATCAACGTTATTGATTGAAATATTTCTTGCAAGTTTTCCAGCAACATAGTTATAGAGCTTATGCTTATCGTTTTTTAGATACTGACTAAACAATTTCTTTTTCTCCAGCACAATGTAGAATATCTTTGCTTCTTTCAGTGTATTCAATTTATTCAACATATATTTTATTATAGCATCGGATGAACTATTTGCACTGATTTCGTTTGCTTTTCTTAGTTCTTTTTTGAATTTATTTCTTCTCATGTTTTTTATAATTCTGTCAAGATCGAATGGTTCTTTTACCATTAATGCTGCAAGAATCATATATTTAGAACCTTTTTCTCCAAGATCGCCGCTTTCATCTATATACATATATTTTAACATAAGTACAATTTATCAAGAGCCAATAAAAGCTTTTGTGAAAAGACAGCACTGGGCTTTTCTTGTTTTTGATTAAATTTACTTAAGAACATGGTATGTGTTTGCTTTATTGTTTAACTTTTATCTGCTATCTTTTCTGAGAATGTCTGGTTTTATGTCAGACTTTTTTATCAGTTCTTGGAGTGTTTCATAGCATCCCATGAGTTTGATGGTGAGTTCTTTTCTTTTTTCTTCAAGATAATAGAGGACTTTGAATAACATGTTTTTTGTTCAAAGTCCTTATTGTGAACTTTGATGAATTGAAGGGTTAATCAAAGTTCTCAATATTCTGCCAGCTCAGGAGATATTCTTTTTAGTTCTAGATAACGGGGATCTGATTCTAGTCTATTATCCTTTGAATGTGTCATGATTAGAATTAGAGAGATAGGCTTAAATTTGATGTTATGGTTTCCTTGCCAATGGTATTACAGTACAACGCCTGTGACTGCTTTTACTTTGATGAAGAGATCTTCTGCAAAATGCAGATCATTTAATAATTCGTCCTTATTGAACATCTTTGCAGGATCATAGCCACCCAGATGCAGCTCAGATGCAAGAGAAAAGTATCTTTCATAGACAGTTCTTTCTATAGTACGAAGCATAACTTTCTAGAATATTGATGCTTCGTACATATAGTAAAGTCAATAGTATTATATTCTATTTAGTATTGACTATTACTATATTCGTTTTCTGAAGAGAAGGTTGTCTCTTATCAAGAACTGCAGAGCCAGCCTTCCTGTGAAATTTTTCTTGTTTCCTGGATATAGTGCAAGACATAACTTTCTAGAACAATATTATAGTTATGTCTTCACATATAGTAAGGACAAAAATATAATAACTCTAATTAGTTTTGTCCATTACTATACTCTATATTCTTTATACCATAGTGATATAACAGAGCTTCCAGCAATGTCTCAATTGACTTGAATATGTCTTCTGCTGCAGGGAACAATCGATTTTTGTCCATATTGTCTTTTGCAGATGCCAGATATTGGGATGCTTTTGAAAGAGTCCATCTAATCAGATCTTCGCGGGAGTTTGCCATAAATTACTTCACCATTTGCATGAACATTTATTATGAACTGATCTTTATCAAGTCTTTTCAAATATTCGTCTTTTGACAGCACTATGGGATATGCGACAATGCCATATTTTGGAAAAATGGCATTATTTATAAAAGACTCTGCATCTATTTTTATTTTTTTGATATTGTCTTTTGTGATTATCAGTATATCCACATCACTCGGTTCTCTGACAATATCACTTCTTATTTTATCCTTTGCCAGACTTCCAAATATTATAACGGTTTCTATTTTATGTGTTTTTGACAGATAGTTGGAAATTTCATGAGCCATTTGTCTGAAAACCGTGTTTAGATCCTGAAATAATTTTTTCAAAGGTGAAAATAGAAAATGTTTTTTGTTTATAGAATATATCTTGATTCTTCCTGTCTTTTTCATAGAAACGAGTCCACATAGAACAAGGTCTCTGATCTGCCTGTTTACTTCGGATAATGATGAATCTATGTTTTTTGAAAGCTCGCTCTCCATAAACTCCTTTTCAGGATTTTGCAGAAGCTCTGCAAGTATGTTTATTTTTGTCTTGCTTCCAAACACATTATCCAAATACATATTATCACTATGGTTTTCCGAAACGTATTTCGGTTTTCCGTATTAATATTTCTTGGTTAGAAGAGTATAAATATCATCATTCACAGACCTGGATTGCCAGAAACCCCCAAAAACATTAATATACTGCTTCTAGCAATATTTCTATAATAGGGAATGAATCTTACTAGATGTGAGAGTAAGCTAGTGTAGTAGATAAAGGATTGTGATAGGTATAATGACTATTCTCTGAAAGAGAATAGCTAGAGTCAAAATTGTTAAATGTGATATCATGGGAGTAGTAGATGAAAGAGATCAGGATCAGAGTTTTGCAGACTGGTTTATACATGGAAGTAGGAAGAAGAAGGAGAATAAACGAGTGCAGTTGGTTGATCCAACTATGGCAGAGAGTCAGACTTCTCAGCAGTTGCAATCTACGCCAAATCAGGCACAACCTATGCAGGTGTCAAAAGAGGTAAAAGAATTATCTTTTGATGATATGATAAATCAATCAAAATCACAATTAAATAATACTGCTAGCTTACCATTACCACCACATAAACCTGTTACACAGGCTCCAGCACCAATACCAATGGGATTGAGAAATATGCAGGCAAATTCTTCTAAACAACTATTATCTGCACCACCAAAACCAATTACACAAAATATTCCAGTTACTCCAAAACCATTATCAGCGCCAGTACAGAATGTTCCTAAACCTGTTACACAGACATCAATACCAATTACACAAAATATTCCTAGGCCAACCATACTTGCACCAACACCACAACCAGCATTGGTAAAACCAATGCAACAAAAGCAAAAAGGACCTGTGAGCTATCAGAAGTTTGTTATTTCAAGACAGAGGCTTAATCCAATTCCAAAAGATGCAAAAGAAGCTGTTTATCCACTGATCAGTCCATATGCTTATACTGAGATAAAAGACACTGATGGTGCTCTGATATACAGAGTAATTGAACCTAGCATAAATGAAGAGGAAAAACTTGCCTTGGAAAAACTAAAAACAGCACTAATACATTTTATTGATCTTCCAATAAATTCAATAACAGATGAGAGACAGATGATTAATTTTCTTGAGGAAAAGGTATTGTGGCTATTGGAAGAGACTGATATTACTGTTCCTGCTCAATCCTATGCAAAAATTATGTATTATCTTTACAGGGATTTTGTTGGATTAAATCAATTAGAACCTCTATTAAGAGATCCATATATTGAAGATATTGCCTGTGATGGAAATGGTGTAAATCTATATGTTGTTCACCAGAGATTTGGAACAATTAGAACAAATATTATTTTTGAAGACGAAGATATGTTAAGAGAGCTGGTTGTTAAACTATCTCAAAGATGCAATAGATATGTTAGCTATGCAGAGCCATTGCTGGATGGTTCATTGCCAGATGGAACAAGAGTAAATGCAACACTGGCAAGAGATGTTACAAGCAGAGGACCTACTTTTTCAATAAGAAAATTCAGAGACAAACCATTTTCACCAATAGAAATGATGAATTTCAATACAGCTGATGCAGATATTCTAACATATCTATGGTTTATTATTGAAAATGGATCAAATATTTTATTGTGCGGTGGAACAGGCACTGGAAAAACTTCTTTATTGAACATGATTTGCATGTTTGTTCCAGAAGAGGCAAAGATCGTTAGTATTGAGGATAGTGTAACTGGAGATTCTCGTATAATCATTAGACAGGATGGTAAGATAAGAAACCTAACAATCAAGGAATTTGTTGATAACAGGATTGATGCAGAAGTTATGACTTTGGATGAAAAAGGAAAGATAGTATTTACAAAACCATCTAACTATATAAAACATGTTGTTAAAAAGGATATTTATGAAGTTCTAACTTCTACAGGACGAAAAGTAAAGGTTACTCAGGATCATTCATTATTTACTCTGAAAGGAACTGATGTTGAGGAAATAAAACCTACTGACTTAAGGAATGGTTCTTTCATAGCTGTTCCAAGATGTTTACCAGTTGATGGTCAGGAAATAAATGAAATCAGTGTTATGAATAATCTGGAAGTATTCAAAGATGATTTTCTTTGTGGTGAACCTGTGAAAAAAATATTTGAAAAGTACACTCTAAAAGAATTTGATATTACACAAAATAAATACAACTGGTATAAAAAGAATGATTTAATAAAAATAGAGGAATTATTGAAACTGAATATAGAATTTTCTTATGATGAGCTAAAGCAATTAAGAATAAAGAGTAAGAACAAGACATCTATACCAGTGATTTTTGAGATAAATAAGGAATTCCTAGAATTCTGTGGTCTATGGATAGGAGATGGTAGTTATGACAATCATAATAAGAATGTTGTTATCATATCTAATGTAGACGAAGAATGTAGAGAGGTATTCAGGAAGATTGCTGCTTACACAGGTTCTAATTATTCTGTAATGACAGATAAAGGTGTTTCTCTGAGATTACATAGCACTATATTTTACAAGTTTATGAAATATGTTCTGAAGTTTGATGGGTATTCATCAACCAAAATAATTCCTGATTTTATATTTGGTCTGTCCAATGAACAGATAAAGCATTTTATTAGAGGATATTTTAGCGCAGATGGATGGGTTAAAAAATATGAGGTTTCGTGTGCTTCACAGAGCTATCAGCTTTTGGAAGATCTACAGACAATGTTCCTAAGAATTGGTATAATATCTAGAATAAATGATTTTGATAGAACAGATAGATGTATTAATATGTCTATCTCATCTTCTAAAAATATACAAAAATTCAAACAAATAGGATTTTTACAGAATAGAAAGAATGATAAACTTGGTCTGATGAATAAAACAGCTACTCATGCATATTCTGATATTATTCCTCTTGACTCTGATCAGTTATCTAAATTAAATGAGATATCTGAAAAAAGGGTGGCATGGGCTTATGGAGCAGGTTTGCAAAATCTTGGCAGAGAACATGTTCAAGAATTAGCTCCAAAAGGATCTGAATTCAATGATCTGTCGCACAATGACATATTCTGGGATAGAGTAAAATCTGTTAAAAAAATAAATTCTGATGAGATTGAGGTATTTGACTTAAGTATTCCTAAATATGAGAAATTTTTATGCAACAATATTTTTGTTCACAATACTAGAGAACTAAGATTGCATCATGAGAACTGGCTTCCTGCGGTTGCAAGAGTTGGATTTGGTGGAACAAAAACAGGAGAGGTTACTATGTTTGATCTATTGAAAGAATCATTCAGACAAAATCCTAATTATATTATAGTTGGTGAGGTAAGAGGTGAAGAAGCTGCTGTTATGTTTCAGGCAATGGCTTCTGGAATGACTGCAATGTCAACAATGCATGCTGGTTCTGCTGATGATGCATTGAAAAGATTGATGACAAGACCAATATCACTGCCGTCTACACTGATGGAAACACTGGATGTGCTTATTGTCATGACCCATGCCTATGAAAAAGGTGCTTCTGCGAGAAGAATTAAAGAAATTGTGGAAATAGAACATGTTGATTCAAAAACAGACAGGGTTGTGACAAACAAGGCATTTGCATGGAATCCTGCTAAAGATAATTATATTCATAATAAGACTGATCTACTGGAAGAAATAGGAAGAATAAAGGGTTATTCAAAGGATTATGTTAAGAAAGAAATGGTTGATAGGAAAAGGGTAATAGAATGGCTTGTTGATAAAAACTTTGATTGGAAAGAGGTTACCCAGTATTTTGCAGAGTATAAAAGAAACAAACAAAAGATAATGGATTTAGTAGCTGGCAAGACTGAAAAAGAATTGCATAAGGAAAAATCACATACAGAGCATAGCAAGGTCAAGCATTATAAAGTGGAAAAGCATCCTAAAACTGTGTATGAAGAAGTGAAATCATCAGAACCTCCAAAACCATCAGAAGAAATTAATTTGAATCTTATTTCTTGATAATTATGTTACTATCAAAACAGATGATGAGAAAATTTGAAAACTATCATTTTTATAAAATTTGTATAGATTTATATTTTTCAGGATTTAGCAGGAAAAAAATAAATGGTGCTGCTTTATTCTGGAGCAATGAAATAAAAGACATATGGAGCAATTTTGCATTAATTGATACTAAGAATGCTGATTCTGTTGTTAAAGCTGTTGTTTCTTTTTATAAAAGGATTGATAGAAAACCTGTTGTTTTTATAACTCCTCTTTCAAAACCAAAAAATCTTGACAAAACATTAATCAAAAATGGTTTTAGAAAAGAATCTGAGGATTCGTTGATGTTTTATATTGGGTCAAAGAAGATAGCAATTCCTGACAAACTTGTGATCAAGAGAGTTATCAATAAAAAAGATCTTAGGGTTTTTATAAAAGTCTTTCAAGAAGCATATGGTGGTAAAGGTAAAGATGAACCCTATGGCAAACTTGGCAGTGGATATGGAAAGGCATTTATGAAAAGATTTAATAAGAAAATGGGTGTCTCATATTTTATAGCATTTGTTGACAATAAACCAGTTGGTATAGGTACTCTTATCTGTTCTGGAAAATTTGGATATGTATGTAATATTGGAACACTTCCATCATATAGAAAACAAGGCATTGGCGCTGCTATTACATTAAACTGTGTAAAAAATGCTCTTAGAACCAAGAGAAAATTTATCTATCTTTCCACAGAAGCTAATACATACAATGAAAATTTCTATAACAAAATTGGGTTTTCTACTAAGATCAAATGGCAGGGATATTGTTTAGTTTAGTGATTTCTTGAAACCAAAATGTTTTCTTAATAGGAATAGGAGCTCTGGATGGAATTTTTCTTTGTTGTTTATCATTTTCTGGATGTTTTTTAGAGAAAAGAATTGTATTTTTTCAACTTCTTTTGGATTTGGTTTAAACTGTCCATTATATGTTGTTTTGAATGTTACAAGAATCTTTTTCAGTGGTCTAGTGTCTTTGTATATATCTTTGTATTGAAATTCTAGTTTTGATGTAATACCAAGCTCTTCTTTCAATTCTCTACGAGCTGCTTGTTCATAGGATTCATCTGAGCTAACATGGCCTGCTGCTGAGGTGCTCCAGTGGGTTGGACAAAAACTACATTGTTTGCTTCTTAATTGCAGAGCTAACTGTCCTTTATTATTGAATATCATAACATGCACAATCCTGTGCATCAAAAGCTTTTCATATATCTCTTTTTTGGATGCTTTTCCAGTAACATCATCTTTATCATTTACTATGTCTAGGAATTCCATTTATATATTATCTGAATTAGGCTTTTATAGGCTCTATATAAATATTATTATGGCAAAATCAAAGAATAACTATGCAGGATTTTGGCTAAGATTTACTGCATGGATAATTGATGCATTGATTGTGGTAGCTGCTGTGTTAGTAATAGCTGTACCAACAGGTGCTATTACTGCTTTTTACACTGGGTTTAATTCAATGCTAATAGCATGTTTTATTTTGACTGCTATAGTTATAGGCTGGCTTTATTGTGCAGGTCTTGAGAGTTCTAAGGATCAGGCAACTATTGGAAAAAGAACAATGAATATAAAGGTTGTTGATGAAAAGGGTAGGAGAATATCATTTGCACGTGCAACAGGAAGACATTTTGGAAAAATGCTATCAAGTATTATCCTAGGTATTGGATATATTATGATAGGATTTACTGATAAAAAACAGGGTCTTCACGACATGCTTGCAAACACCTATGTTGTTAGGACTAAGTAAACTGCTTATTTGATACGCTGATTTATTTTTTGATTATATTTAACATTCTATCAATTGTTTCTTTTGGTCTCATGTTTTTTGTTTCTATGACATAACCGTAATCAAATCTTGATACTAGTTTATGCACAGCTATTACTGATTTTTTTCCAATTGATTTTCTTTTTTCATCACGATTGATACATGTGATAATAGGAGCACTTAGTGTAAATACTATAGGAGGTTCTGGTAAGTTTTTTATCAAATGATTTAGTTGTGATTTGTGATAAAAACAGCCGTCTAATATAGCTGATTTTTTAGTTATTGATTTCAGGATTATCTTGTTTGCAGTTATGAAATTTTTTCTAGATATACAACTGCCATTAACTATGTCTAATTTATGTTTTTTCATGATAGTGTCAAATGATATGTATTTTGCATCTAGTTTTTTTGCAAGTGTTTTTGCTATGGTTGTTTTGCCTACTCCTGCTGGGCCTCTGATTATCACATAATAGCTCATGTTCTCATTATTCTCTGTATTATGAAATTTTTATAGGGGCCAATCCACTTATTAACATAGAATTGAGGTTTTATTGAGCTATGAAAGCCTATATTAGATATTTTGGAAAGCTTGGGATACAGTGTTTTAAGTTCAAAGGAATGCAGAATCAGCTATTGAAAGCTGGGCAGGATTTATTCTTAGAATACTATGTTGGTAGAATGGTATTTTTCTCACTAATTGCATTTATCATGAGTTTTGCATACATGACTATTGCATTTATTTTCATGGGAATGGGATTGTTTGGATTATTTTTGGCATTTATACTATCTGTAATATCTGCTGGATTTGTGTTTTTCCTGTTCTATATCTGGCCGGTTAAGCTCATAATGAGTAGAAAGGAAAATGTGGAATCAAATATGCCTTTTGTTATAAATCATATGTCTGCTATCGCAACATCTGGTGTTCCTCCTCATACCATGTTCAAACTCATAGCAGGAACAAGTGAATATGGTGAACTATCAAAAGAATGTGCAAGAGTTGTGAGAAACATGGAAGTACTTGGAATGGATGTGACTTCTGCTATAAAAGAAGTTGGTTCAAGAACACCATCTGGTTCTTTGAAAACATTTTTGAATGGTATAGCAAGCACTATTCTTAGTGGTGGTGATTTAAAAAAATATCTTCATGATGCTGCAAAAGAAGCTATGAATGACTATAGACTAAAGAGAGAGAAATATATTTCTACTCTGGCTACCTATGCTGATTTTTATGTAGGAGTGCTGATAGCAGCTCCTCTGTTCTTTGTGTCTGTCATGTCTTTACTTGCTGTGATAGGAGGATCTTTATTTGGAGTTAGTCTGCCAATGCTAATGGCAATTGGAATATATATCATAATTCCTATGATGAATGTCATATTCATATTATTTGTTCATGTAACACAGCCATCGGTGTAATGACCGGTTCTAATAAGAATCGGCTATTGATACAATAAAAATGTATCAAAATTTGGTGAAATAAATTATGTTTGGAAAAAAGAAAGAAAGTAAACTACCATTCAAGTTCAAGAGAAAAAAGAACACTATTACACCGACAGAGATGAGTATAATAGCAATAGCTATTGGTATTGGAATATTTGTTGCGAACATAATGTTTTTCTCAGGCATACCACAGTTGTTTGGTTTACTAAATCTGGTTGCTGTTCTGGTTGCATTGGCATTGCCATTGTTTAAAAAATTCACACAATATTCCACTGTTAAGAAAATAGAGGCAGTTTTTCCTGATTTTCTAAGAGATGTTACTGATAACATAAATGCTGGAATGACACTGCCACAGGCAATACGTATAGCAAGCAACAATGATTATGATGCTATGACTCCTCTTGTGAAAGAGCTAAGTGCAAAAATAGACTGGGGAATAGGATTTGACAAGGCATTCATGACATTTGCAGAAAATACAAACAGCAAGGTAATATCAAGAACTATCAAAGGAATTATAGAGGTTCATAGATATGGAGGAGCTATAAACATTGTACTAAGAGCAATATCTGATTCTGTTCTTGAATTGGAGAGGATAAAGAAAGAGAGAGAAACAAGTGTCTATGGTCCTATGGTTACTGGTTATTTCATATTTTTCCTATTCCTAGGAATTATGATAACAATGGCAAAGGTATTGATACCTGCTTTTATCACAGAAGGTCAAGGTGGTGTTGAAAATGTCAAAACCTTTTTTGTAGACATGTTTAGAAACATGGTTGTAATACAGGGTATATTTGCAGGAATAGGTATTGGTAAGATGTCTGAGGGAATGATATCTGCTGGTATAAAGCATGCTTTTGTTCTGTCAATAATAGGCTATACTGTTTTTGTTATACTATAGTATCTTTAGAAGAGATTTTGTTTCTGCAAGCATGTGTTTGAGTTCTTCTTTTGATGCTGGGTTTTCTATCTTTCTACCATAGTCAGAAAAAAGATGTAAATCATACAATCTTCTCATTATAACTGAGAAGTCTTTGTTTATTTTTCCTGTTTTGAAAAGATGTTCAATCGCATTTGCAATTTTATCATGTCTCTTTGGAATTATAATAGATCTTTTTTCCAACATCAGTGATGCTATGTTTTCAGCGGCAATATAGAGTCTGTTGATAGACGTATCTATTTCTCCTTGATTCAGCATATCTTCAGCTATCTTAATAAACTTCTTTACATCATCCGCTGTTTTTGTCATCATATCCCTCTAGTTTCATATGGCATTCTTTGAGTTTGTTCTCGATTAGAAGAAGCATGTTTTCTATCTCCTTGCTTGACAATTTAACTGTTTCTCCTTCCCAAATTCTTTTTGTCATATTATAACATTTCATGACTTCTTTTTCATTTAATGCATTTAGCTGCTTTATGATGTCTTTTTTTGATTCTGGAATTCTATTATTCAGAAGAATAATAGTAGTAGAAAGCAAATTCATTGGCATATATAGAAGAGGCTCTATTGTACTAGTCTTGCCTTTTCTATATAATGCATATATTTTCTTAAGAAATTCATCAATATCTTTCATCATTTCTTCTATATGTTTTTTTGTTGGTCCTGGAATTGGATTAAACAAATACTTATAATAATAATCTCTATCATAGATTATAATTCCGCTTTTAATTGCGTTTATAATTAATTCGTTTCCTTCTTTATATTTTTTATCAAACTCATTATCACTAAGATCTATTATTTGAACATATCTTGAATATTTTTCAAATATCTGTTTTATTACAGCGCCATTGAATCTATCTCTATATACAATGAGAATGTCTATATCACTTAATTCATTGGTCGTTCCTTTGGAAACAGATCCAAACAAAACAACTGAAAGAATGTTTTTTATATCTAGTTTTCTTCTAAGTCTACTTATATATTTACTAAATTCATTTGGCAACAGATTGAGTCTATTCTCATGACACAGCATTAGCAGTTTTCTTGTTAGTTCATTTTCTGGATTAAGACTATAACTTATGGTATTTCCTGTTTTCTGAGATTTTATTATATCTCTTTTCTGCAGTTCTTTCAGTAATCTAATTGCTGTGTTCGGACCTGTTCTGCTTGTTTGAATAAGCTCTCTTACATAGAATGTCTTCCATGGCTGCATTAGCATAACATTCAGCAACTTCCACATACTCCTTGATAAAAACATATCATTCATATTATTTCTATTCATGGAAAGTATTTAAATTGTTATTTTAATGATAACGAACGTTATTGTTTTGATAACGTTCTATATTCTCCTAAATTGTTATTTTGCCTATTCTCTGTGATTTTCAGGTGTGGTTGGGGCTTTTGCAAGGTTTTAAAGTTTAGGGCTATAATCTTGGAATGGATCAACATAGAGAAGTTAAATTTTCATCCATAACAGAACGTATGATTAGGGTTGGTATCTGTGATACACTGTTTGGTATACTTGACAATGATATGAATAGATTTCTAAGAAGTGGTGCGACTGGTTATCATAAAAGTTATGATGATTATGATACTAGATTATTGTCTGGTTTATGCTATCAGTTATTTGGTATAACAGTAAATCCATCAAGTATTCCAAATGATTATGGAAGATATTGTTCTAGTGGTATTTCTAATGATACACGAATTCTTTCAAATATTTCTGGTGAAGATCCTGTTTATGTGATAAGATCTGTCATTAAAATTAAAAAAAATCTTGGTGATTGGGAAATTGGAACCTATGGTGCTCTAATAAAGCCTGATTCTGTATTATATCCTTATGTTAATTCAACAAATTTCTTTTTTCTACGAGAGAGTGCAAGCAAAAGATATGATGGTTTTTCTATTGATGGTAATATTGTGAACATTCCTACTATTACTGCTAATGGTAATATTAAACCTGGTTTTCCTGCTTCTGAAAAATATTATTTCAGATGCTTATCATTGGATGAACCTGGAATGCTTGGCAAGATTGCAACAAGGATTGGAAACCATGAGGCAAGCATAGACAGTGTTTCACAGCTGGATTTACCTGTGGTTATAGAAAGTAATGGTGCTAGTGTAAAAACACAGCCCATTGGAATGATAATCAGAAAGATTAGTCCGGAGAATTTTGATAAATTGGTTGTAGATATTGCAGACATTGATGGTGTTTATAATCCTATTTGGCTCAGGGTTCATGAGAAAGCGTGTGAATAGTCAATTCTAAAAACCTTTATTATCTGAAATCAGTATTATTCTATCATGAGATATGATGTTTTGGCTTGTGTGATGACTGTTGTTCTGGTATCATTAGCTATGCCAATCTATGCACATGATGTGCAGATGAATCTAAAATATAGCATTGGCACAGATGACAGGATTTATGCAGATGGCTCAGAAATAATTGGTAATAGTCAATTGATGGAAATGTCAAAAAAATATATTGTTTCTCAATCATCTGGTATTGTGGCTGGACTGGTTTTTGCAGGTTCTGTTTTCAATAGTCTTGGTATGACCACTGGTGGAAATGATTATACAATAAGTATACAGCAGGGAGATGAAAACAAATTTATCATATTAATGACAAATGGAACCTATGAGACAGTTGATGAAAAATATGAAAGTGTTGGTGAATTGTTATCAACTTCTTTTGGCTATGCTATTGGAAAATCTATAAATTTTATGCTATATCTTCAGCTACGGAATCATGATGTAGATATAATTGATTCTGTTTTCTGGCAAGGAGAGCGTGTGCTGCAGGTCAGGAATGAGGGAAAGAATGAAAGAGGAATAACTAAAATCTCAATAACTAAGATAAAATAATTATCATAACCAAATCTGATGATTTGGTTATTCAAAAACAATTTGTATATTATAAGGCTTTGTGATTATGTTTGATGTGATTGTTAAAAATCACATAAATATTATAGGGTTTTTAATATTCAGATTGGAATCAAATTCCATATGATTTTTAAGACCATTTGAATATGA
>JAZDMZ010000108.1:0-4756 GCA_043800495.1 Candidatus Aenigmatarchaeota archaeon | reverse complement strand
AACGCAACCTTTAAGATGATTGCAAACACAATCATCTTTGGAGGATGCGGATTGCCTCTTGGATCTGCGATCCATGGGTCAACTTCGTTTTTAAGGACTTTCCATGCTTGTTTCATGAGAAGTCTCTTGAAGTCACGATTAACGTGGCTTGTGATCTGAGGGTTCACTCTCCTTAAAGGGTGGCTCATCTTATCACTTATTTCTATTGATTATTCTCTTTAGAATTGGTTTATATTATCTTTTCCGGATGAAGCCTTCAGTTATATTACCTTATTATAGCTCCTATCAGGAATGATAGTAGTGCAATCATCATGGCTATTTTGACATATTTGCTGGATTTTGCAATTGGTGAAATGATTGCTAGTATGAATACTATGTCTGCAATGATAACAATTACTAGATAGCTTATTCCAAGTATTCCTAGTATAAATGGTACTATGCTCATGGCTATTGCAAGTGCTATAAAGACTGAACCAAGCATTTTTGCTCTTAGAACACCATATTTTATAGCAATGCTTTCTACATGGGCTTGTTTATCTCCTAGTATATCTTCACATGTTTTGTAGATTTCTCTTCCAAGGTTTGCGAAAAATGCAAGTAATGCTAGTGTAAACACTGGTATAATGCTCATGTTTATTAGTCCTCCGTAAATAAATGATAGACCAACGAGAATACTGATGATTATATTTCCTAGCAATAGAGTTTTCTTAAATTTGGCTGCATATGCTATTAGTAGAAGAGATGCTATAATAGCTAGTCCTAGTGCATAGGGATTTATGAAAACACTTAGTATAATGCCGATTATGAATAATAGGCTTGCATAGATTTTTGCAGATTTTATTGATATTTTTCCAGATGGAATAGGTCGTTTGGGTTTGTTTATTTTATCTATTTCAATATCATAGATGTCATTGATAACCATTCCAGCTGAGTTTATTAGAAATACAATCAGCATTGCAAGAAATACAGGAACTGATGCAAGTGCTGATAACGATACTGCACCTGTTACCATGGCTGCTATGAATACCGCCAGTGCAGACATTATGCCATTAACTGGTCTTATTATATTAATCCATGCTATTGGGTTCATGATAATTCTTTGTGATTAAAAATATATAAATTAAGCCTTTTCAAAATCTTTGTGGATTTGTGTGGCTTCTGCACCTTTTTGTCCAAGATATTTTGCATCTTTTCTTTTGTAATATGGCATTTCTGCTGGACTTGACAATTTGAAAAGAACTAGTTTACATATTTTCATTCCAGGATGTATTAGAATAGGAAGTTTTCCAACATTGGTCATCTCTAATGTAAGTTTTCCATGATAGCCTGGGTCAACAAAACCAGCTGTAATATGCACAACCATGCCAATTCTTCCTAATGATGATTGACCATCTACATAGGCAGCAAGGTCATCGGGTATTGATATTTTTTCTTTTATATGGCCAAGAATAAATTCTCCTGGATGGAGCATAAATGTATCTCCTTCATTAACAATTATTTTTTCTGTGTTGTCAATTGGTTTTTTTACATCTATGAAAGGATGTTGTGATATTTTGAATATTCTAAACTCATTGCCAAGTGAAAGATCAACCCAGGCTGCTTTTATTCTATCCTGGTCAAGATCTTCAATAACAAGTTTTCCTGATTTAAGATGTTCTTTGATATCTTTGTCTGAAAGGATCATTATATCACAATAACATAGTTGCTGTAAAGAATTAAATAGTGTGGGTATTTTGCGGACAATGTTGTATATACTTTTATGAAAGTTGATTGTAGGATAAGTTTAAATACTATAGGACACTATAGATAACTATAGTGATATCTATGGTAACAACAATACAAATATCTAATGAACTTCAGAAAGAACTAAGTAAAAGAAAGATGTGTGATAAAGAAAGTTATGAGGAAGTCATATGGGATATGATAGAAGATCAGCTGGAGCTTTCTGAAGAAACGAAGCGAGATATTTTGCAATCTGAAAAGGAGATAAAAGAAGGAAAAGTCAAAACACTTGAACAAGTAAAGAAAGAGTTGGGATTATGACATATTCCATCATCTTTTCTACTCTGGCTACAAAACAATTCCGATTATTAGACAAGACTGTTCAAGAAAGAATTCTGATATTATTAGAGAGAATAAGAATAAGGCCATATGATTTTATTGAAAAACTTGTAGGTTCATCATATTTCAAACTACGAGTAGGCGATTATCGTGTAATTTTAAGAATTGAGAACAATAATTTAATAATATTAGTCGTGAAGCTCGGTCATAGGAGAAATATTTACAAATCCATGTAATTCGTGGAAATAGCCAAATTCTTTCAGAGTTTTAGTGATATTAGTGCAACTCCTTGCTAGGCTCAAATGCTTCGTCCTGGACGTATTTTATATTTTTCTTCAGTGCCAATTCTGCTATTGCTAGTTCTGTTCCTAGATAGATAGCATGACCTGTTGTTAGGCTTGTGGAATCTGCTATTTTATCTCTTAGTTCATAGGCTGTTTTTCCTGAAAAGGATTCTAATTCTTTCCCTGTTTCTGGATGAAGAAGAGTAACCACAATTTGATTGTCTTTTATCTCAATCCTATAATTTCCTCTACTATCTGAGCATTTTTTAGTTTGTGAGTGGTATTTTTTAAGCATATTTTCTATCTGTTGATAATAGTGATTGTATATCTGAGCACTGCCTGATATCATTGTCAATAATCCTGGTTCTATACCAATACCATCTGCAATTATTTTTTGTATTGCAGCTGCACCATAGGTATTTTCAGGCCAGCCCTGTGTCATATCATGGCTTCTGAAAAATACCATTAGATTTAGTTTTTCATTCTGTACCATTGCCTGAATAAGAACAAGACAAGGGCTGCTTTTATGTTTTCTCATTAGTTCATCTGCAGGATGCCAACTCATGGCAACACAGGCTTTTGAGTAAGGATCTTTTTTCAAAACATCTATAATATCTTGTATTTGGTCTATTTCACAATAGGTGTCTGTGCCAATAGCTAATCCTTTGCTTTGTTCAGTTGTGTCAATAACCAAATCCTCATCGGATTTAGCTATCTTATTTTTATAGATAACATTGGCATCAAGCCATGGTCCTTGTTTGAATTCA
Source organism: Candidatus Aenigmatarchaeota archaeon (assembly GCA_043800495.1). Classification (GTDB taxonomy): domain Archaea; phylum Aenigmatarchaeota; class Aenigmatarchaeia; order GW2011-AR5; family JACRAC01; genus JACRAC01. Next base: position 1,644 of record JAZDMZ010000108.1, on the reverse strand, counting down.
AAGTCTTTGTATTCTTTTGTATTAACTAGTTCAATAATCTCTCTTGCAGATGGATAATAATATGCTCTTAGTTTGTTTCCATAGGTATAGGCTTTTCCAGGTGGTAGTAGTGGTGAAAGTATCTCTTTTTTATAGGCTTCTATTTTTTCCTTTGTCAATGGTACTAGAAATGGGTTTAGTGAAAGATCCATGTTTTGTGGATCGTGTACAACAACAATCATGGTGTTTATTTCCTTTACCCATCTGTCTGTGTTTGCATTCATCAGGTTTTGGTGACCATGTCTATGTATATTATATATCATTTTTATCCAGCTGTCTGGTATGGTTGAACCATGTATTATGATAGGGCCTCCTTCATAGGGAAAAGCAGTTGATGATTGTTCATATGGAAAAGTAGCAGGCTTTTGAAATATTGGTTTTTTTGTAAGGGTTTTCATAATATGATTTGCTTCTGCTATTTTTTCATCTAAACTAGCAAGGGGCATTTTTTTATTTAGATCTATTAGTTGTACATTTTTTCTAATATTTTCTATTTCATTGGTTGGAATATTTTTGTCAAAATGTACTGAATTTTCAAAATCTTTTACTTTTCTATTGTTATCAAGACCATGGTTAAAGAAAGCACGAATAGCATTGGCGCTGGTTAGCTCGGATATCTGATCATTTTTTGATTTGTTTGAATATTCTTCACCAAGAAGTATTATGTATTGTATAAATGGATTTCCTAGGATATTTCTTACCATGCCTTCAAGGCCGGCTGGTGTGTAGAAATTTGTGGCAATTGCTAGTTTTTCTTTATCTAATTTTGGCAATATTGCGTCTCGCATTGTCCATAAAAATGTTAGACCAATATTAGAATCAGTTACTCTTGTATCTGAAAATGATGGAAATGCTATTCTATCACGCATAGCAACTGGCCAACCCATTTCACCATTTGAACCTATCTGGTTTTTGATTTTCTCGATCATATCTTTCATATATATCCCAATAGCCAAATCTTCTTTTGAAGATTCAGTCATAATATCAATAAGATAAAATTATTCTAAAACTATAAAAGAGTTGTTTGGAAGAGTCTATAAAGCTATTAATATATACAATGTAAAGGAAATCTTATGACAGAACTAAATAAGTTGGAGAAGTTTATTCAGGATAATAAGGTACTTCCTAGTCAGTGTGCTTATCATACATGGAGAGATGCTTTGAATAAGGAAAGTAAAAAAACAGGCAAGATGCGCATAGTGGTGCTAAAGTCAGATAATTTGGCTAGAGTAGAATATCTTTGTCCTGAGTGTGGTCATTATGGTTATCAAGAATTGCCTTGGGAAAGACCTTTTTCTTTTAAGTGTGAGAAATGTAGTTTTAATGTAAAGGTTCCGAAGATGAAGGAGCAGTTTAAACGTGAGATGAAAGCGGCTAACAAAGCAGCGAAGTAATGTTCTTTTTTTCCAAATTCTTCGAATTCGTAAATGAAGGAGCAATTTAAAAGAGAGATGAAGAATTCTGTGATAATCCTGTTAAATTCTTCTTTCGAAATTATTCTGATGTGAAAAGAATTCGGTATATCTTCTAAGATGATATGAGTCATCTTGAAGATTCAGGTTGGCTTCTGTCAACCACGAATCCATCGGTTTCTGACTGATGGCA
>JAZDMZ010000097.1:0-3871 GCA_043800495.1 Candidatus Aenigmatarchaeota archaeon | reverse complement strand
CTTAGGAAAGCAAATCTTTCCTCAAGCAGATCGATGGCACAAACATGAACAGAATTCATGTTGTGCAGGAGAAACAGGTTTCTCCTTGCATGCTACTGCCGAAGTTTTTGACAACCTATGCCACCAGTTAAAAACTGGTGGAAACACGGTTTGTATTTAGCCATCTTTTTCTGAAATTCTTTCCTGAGTTTTGGTAAAAATATGAGAAGAAAAGCAAGAGCTTCTTTGCAGGTTTCCTGAGATATTTTTTCTCCTCTATAAACAGCATTGTTTCTTAATATTCTATATCTATTGAATGTTACAATATCATGTGTAGTAAAACGAAAAAACTCTTTGAGAAATGATAACAAAGCCTCATGAGAATATAGCTTATAACCATCCAATGCCATCAGTGACTGGGCTGCTTCTCTAAGACATTCATATATATCTTCAAAAATATATGGCGCTGTGTTCTCATCAATCTTTCTTGTTTTGATTGAAAAATCCAATCGACCATCTGCCTTTTTCATTAGAGATTCTGCCTCATTTCTATCAGAATTGCCCTTTTTGACAAGATTTTCTTCTAAATAATATTTGAATTCCCTTATCATCACAACACCTTTAGATAACCATACAACACAATACCATTTACCAAAGTGTTTAGAAACTCTTTCTCAGCCTTTTTTAGAGATATTTCATGAATAGTTATTTTTCTCTCCAGTCTTTTCTCAAAAATCAATATATCAACAGAGATTCTTTTTGTGGTTATCACAGCAATATCAACATCACTACCTGATATATCCTCTCCTTTTCCATAACTGCCAAAAAGAACAATAGCCTCTGGTTCTTCATACCTTTTTCTTAAAAAATCCAATAGTCCACTTGATTGCAAAGAATATATGTTATAGCATTTTTTCAGCATATTGAATTTTTCATTTCTAGTAGCATAATAATTTAGAACAACATTTTCTTTTTTTGACTCCAACAATCCCTCTTTCCTCAATTTATTTACTATTTTTCTTACCCCAGGCAATGAAAGACCTGTCAGTCTCTCCAGATATCTTAGATGAAATTTTTCATCAGGATGTTTAAAAAATAATTCCATTACCATAGTGGTGTTATCTTTAGTTATCATATGATAACTAAATATATCAACTGATATTTAAAGTTATCATAAAGAAAACTTGTCACAATTTAAATCCTTCACTATGATATAGCTATACAACAAAGTAATTAGTATTATGATTTGTTGTTAGCTATATGTGAAACAAGTAATATTCATATCTGTTTATTTAATTGTTTCACTATAACTGTTCTATAGAACAGTTATTAATTTGGTGTAAATATGGACGATGAAATGAAAGACAAAATTCATGAACTAAGAAAAAATGGATGGCTAGATGTATGGTTTGCATTTGATGTGCTTGGTGTAAACAAGGAAATAATTGAAAGTTCATTAAAAAATCACATATCAAGAATAGAAAATCTTAATGTTACCTTTGTATATGAAAAAGATGTCAAATCAGCTGACAAAGTAGACAATCCCCCAAAAGGTGTGGAAGAGGCCTGGTCACAGGTTGTTGAACTAAAGCTGTTCATAAAATCATTCCCAGATCTTATCAACATAATCTATCTCTATGGACCTTCTGCAATAGAAATAATGGCACCCGAGAAAAAAGAATTAAAACTAGAAGAAATGCAGGACATTGCCAACTCACTGGCAGGAATTATGCATCAATTTGCAGCAGCTGGTGCAGGTGGAGTAATAATAACTCCTAAATAATTCAGTCCTTTCTTATAATCAGCTCATCTCCTTTTGTTATTATCTCCATTTCCTGACCTTGTTTTATATGCATATTTTTTGCAATTTCATTTGGAAACCTAATACCAATACCATTTCCTATTCTAATAGTTTTTACACTAATAGCCATCTTTTCTCGCATCTTTTTCATGGCATTATTTAACATTTCCTCATTTGTTACACTATGTTTGCAGATAGAACAGGTCAATGAATCGACTACTATACCAAACCCAACATCATATTTTATCTTTTTCATCTCTTCTTTACATTCTGGACATTTCATAACATCACCTCTCCATTTTAAAAGCATTTATTATCCATATTGTCATTTCTTTATCATTGTGCTCTACATGTAACTCAATGACATATTTCTTGAATCTTTTTACATAAGTATAACGATTCTGTATTTTTTCCAATCGCGTTTTATCTGGTGACAAAACTGTTCTCACAACAAATTCCCAATCAACATCTGAGTGATTTTCTAGATAATGTTGTGTAGGTCTGATTTTATATATCATGAGTATACCTATAGTATACTTGTGTTTAGAAAATATTTAAAGATATTACAGAAATCTAAACAAGCCATTTTCCATTCTTTTGCACAGTCTTACCGTCCACAATTATTTTCCCTCCTTTTCTTAAATCCTTAACAATATCCCAGTGCAAAGCAGACTTATTCGGCTCACCACATTCTTTATAAGCCATTCCAAAAGCTAAATGGATTGTTCCACCTAATTTCTCATCAAATAGTAAATTCTTAGTAAATCTAGTAACCTTAGGATTCATTCCAATACCAAGCTCACCAATAAATCTACTACCTGCATCAGTATCAAGCATTGTATTCAGGAATTTCTCATTCTTATCAGCACTCGCTTTTATACATTTTCCTTTTTTAAATTCTGCAAATATATTCTGAACCTCAACACCAGAACGAATAGCAGGATAGCTAAATCTAATATGTCCTTCTACACCAAATTTTTCAGGTGCTCCAAACACCTCTCCTCCTGGCATATTTTCCTCTCCAGCGTCAACAATAAATGATTTTTTAAAAGGCTTTATTCTAATATCAGTATCTTCTCCAATAATATGTATTTCCTTTGCACCATTCATCACAGTCTGCACTTTTCTCATCTTCTTTCCAAGAGAATTCCAATCCTGCAGACAAGCTCCATATAGAAAATCTTCATATTCTTCTAAACTCATCTCAGCATCCTGTGCCAAAGCATTGGTAGGATAGTCAAGAGATACCCTATGTATTCTTGGTTTAGTATTTACAATATAATCTCCTATCTTTCTAACAACCTTTCCTCGCAAAGCTATTTTCTTTGGATCTATGTTAGTCAATTCACGAGTATTGTAATCAGCACCAATACCAATATATTTATCCATTTTCTTTATTGATGCAAATGTAACATCAGGAAATTTCTTCAGCTGTGCATCAGTTGCATATTTGTAATAAATATAACTTGCTCCCTGAAAACCAATATTAACAAATGGAAAAGCACCTTTTAGCAATACCTGTTTATACAACTCTCTGATAAAAGGAACTGCCTCTGTTCCAGAAGAAATCATAACATTCTCTCCTTTTTTAACAAACACAGAATGTTCAACCACAAGCTTAGCCAGTTTTTTAATTCTCTCATCAGTCATTTTTAAAACCTTATTATTTTTATATGTTTTTGAAATGTGAACAAACTTTGCTTATTCACTCATAATAATCAACTATTTTTATTATAAAAACTTTCCTCAGAAAGTTTACTATTTCTATTTTGACTATTCTGCAAGAATAGCTATTTATTAAAATATGTCTTAGCCTAACTTAAAGATTTTGTATTTTAATTATTCTAAAAGAATAGCTATTTTTATTATAACTGAACAAAGTGAAGCTATTTCCTAAGAAAATTCGACTATCTATAATATATAAAACACAAAGACAATAATGATAATATGGTCCAAATTACTTCAATACTATTAGCAGTAATAATAACAGTAATTCTATTGTTTGTTGCTATTGTAATGTTGTCTGGTGCTATTCCTCAATTTGATGCTGGACTAAAGAATATTGTCTCTGCTGTATTTGGATCAAAAGCA
>JAZDMZ010000091.1:0-12717 GCA_043800495.1 Candidatus Aenigmatarchaeota archaeon | reverse complement strand
AAGAATTTTATTTATCTCTTCTCTACTTGTTTCTAACAATTTTTCAAGACCATCTTCAGTTTTTGTCAGTTTTGCAGAAGCGTTTGCTCTGAACTTAGCGCCATCAATACTAACCTTAATGTTTCCAAGTTTAGCTAATCCTATGTTTGCACCAATTAAAACAATCTCTTGAAAAACTTCTTTCAATTCTTCTAGATTATCTTTTCTAAAATCAGATATTCTATCATGAGATGGTTTTTGGCTGTCTGCTAAATAGGCAAAATCAAAACCTTCTTCACATGCTTTTGAAATTTTTCTTGATGATCTTACACTTTTAGCATATCCATAAAACAGCAGTCTGATCATCATCATTGGATTATAAGCATGCTGACCTAATCTGCTGTATTTTTCTCCAATCTTACTCAAATCTAGAAGATTTACAATCTCATAAATTGCTCTAGCTAAATGATTTTCTGGCAGAAAATCAGCTGGTTTTTTTGGAAAAAGAAATTCTTGATTTGGATTAATTCCTTGCTTAAATTTCATATAACAATACCTCATATATAATTTTATTATGAGAACTAATATTGATTTCTATTCTTCAGAAGTCATAAAAACATTTTTCACGTATTCTCTTACAGCCTGTCGGTTACACATCGTTCCGTCCAAATTGCTTGTGAGAAATAGTTTCGCTTTTTACGCAATTTAGAAATAGCTCAGTCAAAATACCCAGCTTCGCTGGCTGTAACCAAACAACTTCTTAGAATCTGGTACGCGAACGAATGGTTTATAAGCTTGCTAAATAAATTATTTTATCATGAGGGAAATTGACAAAGTTCTGGATGAGAAGGAAAAGGTACTTTGGGAAGGAGTTCCTCAGACAAAGCCCTATGTTCTACGGGGTCTTAGCATTACTCTTGTTGGTGTTTTTCTTCTAGGATTTTCAGCTCTTTTTTTCTGGATTTCTGGTTTGATGAAAAACACAGGTGCATTTTCTGCAGGATTTTTCTTGTTGATGCCAATGGTTTTTTTAATTGCAGGAATTTTATTGCTTCTTGGTCCATTGTGGTCATATCTAAGTTTGAGAAATACTTATTATGCAATTACAGACAAACGGGTTATTATTCAAAAAGGAATTATAGGAAGGGATTTTGAGTATGTTGATTTTGATCAGATAACAAATGCAGAGGTTAATGTAGGGTTTTTGGACAAAACTGCTGGCAATGATTCTGGTACTATTTCAGTATTTACTGCAGGTTCTGTTTTTCGTGGAAGAAAAGGAGGAATAATCTCAAAACCATATACACTGTGTAATATAGGCAATCCATATAAGGTGTTTAGATTATTCAAAGATGTTAGTCATTCTGTAAAGACTGATATAGAATTTCCAAACAAGTTTAGGCCAAAGACAAATCCAGGATATAATTCTAAGTTTAAGACTAAATAACATTGTTTTTAATAATGTTCTTTCGAATTTTGAAGATTTATTCTATCTAATGATTTTATAGTATTAGTAAAACAATGTAATACTATGAATTTATCAGAAAGTTACGTCATCATAACTATTGCAATATTGGCTATTGTTGCTATTCTAGTTTTTTTTGTTAACAAGGGCAAAAAGAGTAAGAGATTTACTCCATTGGCTGGCCTTGCTCTTGTGTTTGTAATAGCAGGAATTATTTTTGGTAGTGATATGATGCTTGGTTATATTCTACTTGGTATTGGAATAATTATTGCAGTTATTGATATTGTAATAAAGTTGAGAAATAAGAAAAAACGCTAAATGTTTAGTTCTTTGGCATTAATATTCTTTTCTGTTCCTTTTTTTCTCTATATGTGTTTGGAACATGTATTGTTTTGTAGGTTCTGGGATCCATGCCAGTGTAATACATGCAGGTGGAAACAGTCATTGGAGTTGGTGTAAATATCTGAACAGACTCAGCGTTTCTCAGCTTTTTTATTATATTTGCAAGTTCTTTTGCTTCTTTTATGGTTGAACCTGGATGTGCTGTTATAAAGTAGAATGCAAGATCACATCTGCCTAGAGTATTGAATGTTTTTATAAAATCTTCCAGATTACCAACATCTTTGTTCATTAATTGAAGTATGTTTTTGTTGATGTGTTCAGGGGCTATTTTTAGTTTTCCTGATATATGGAAATTTATCAATTCTTTTAGATATTCTTTTGTTGCCAGGTCATATCTTACACCGCTTCTTACAAATATTTTTTTAACACCAGGAATAGCTCGTGCTTTTTTCATAAGAGATATTAGTTTTGTGTGGCTTTTGTCAAGGTTTTTACATGTTATACAATCATTATGACAAATAGCTGATTTGTTTTTCAAATCAGTCATTTTATCAATAGCTACTTCTTTCGGAGTAGTTATTATATCTTTAGTACAATCCATTGCATACATGTTTGCAGAAGGTCCTCCTAGATCATCTATATTTCCTTTAAAATGTGATAATGTTGTGATATGTTTTATTTCTTTTAGTATGGATTCTTCTGATCTGGATATTATTTTGTCTCCCATTGTCAATCGTAGTGAGCAGAAATTACAGTTTCCTATACAGCCTCTATGGGTAACTATGCTAAATTCAAATCCTCTTGTTTTGTCGTCTATTGCTTTTCTTGTAAATGGTAGTTCATAGTATTCATCTAGATCATGTGATGTATAGACAGGACTTTTGTACTGCAGTACAAAACTTTTATCTGTTTTTTGTGCAAGATTTTTATTATTGGAAAGAATAATTTGCATATCACAGAATTTTTTCTTTGATTCCAATACTTCTTCATGGCTTGGAAGAATTGTAAATCCATCTGGTATATCTTTTGATCTAATACAGGTTCCTTCAATGCCTTTTAGATCTTTTTTCTCTCTAATACGCCTTGTAATCTCTTCAATCTGCTTTTCTCCACAACCATAGACAAGAATATCTGCTCGTGATTCCAGGAGTATGGATCTTCTGAGTTTATTATCCCAGTAGTCATAGTGGGTTAGTCGTCTAAGAGCTGCCTCTACTCCGCCTATTACTAGTATAGAATCTTTGAAATGTCTTTTTACCCAATTGCTGTAAACTAACATTGCTCTGTCTGGAATTGTCTGTACAAAATTAAGTCTTTCTACTTCTGCTCTTTTTTTATTAAGAGGGGTGTAGTTTCTAACCATTGAATCTATACAACCAGTTCCAATACCAAAAAATAACCTAGGTTTTCCTAGTTTTAATACATCAGTATCTTTCTTAGGCTCTTCAATTACACCAACGATGTAGCCTCTTTTTTCCATTAATCTTTTTAGTATTGCTATACCGCAGAGTGAATGATCAAATATTTTTTCACCGCTTATGAAAATTATGTCATATTGCATAAAATATGGTGTGGGCAAGTGTTTTAATTCACAACAATTACACAAGCAAGAAATATTTTAAGTGTTGTTTTGGTGGGAAGAAGTTAGAATAACGGAAAATAAAATAGAAAAACTAAGGGTAAGAAAAATTATGTTCTTTTCTCTCTAAACATATTATTATGAAATTCATCTCTTTTTCGTTCATCGATATGCAATTGTTGTAATCGTTTAATCTCATCACATTCCTTACCGATCATTAGTGCTAGATCTCTATTTTCAGCATAATCTGTTAGTATTCTAACAAATTGTGGGTATTTTTCCATATCTGCATATAATCCATCGTATCTTACTAGTTCTGCTAGTTGTTTGAATGGTTCTGATGCTTCTCTCATATCTATGCTTATTTGTGGATTCATAAAACTAATAAATGCTTTTTCTGCTTCATCTTTTAGATAGGTATCAAGTATTTTCAATGCATGAACTATTCCACCTTCTGTTGCATAATTACCCAATAGCGTGTATCTTTCAAAATTGCTATGTCTTGATAATTCCTTTGCTCGTGTTGATACTTCGTTTATGTATGGTTTTTCATGCTGTTCAGCTATAACTCGGTTTAGTTCATCCATGATAATCACTATTTTTACTTATTGACTAGACTATAAAAACCTTACTAAAATGCAAGACAAGAAAATATCACATCTTTTGTAAGCATTGTTTCGTGCCATTGCTATAAGTAATTTAGAGGCTAAATTCTATTATGAAAGAAAAAATAGAGCTTGAGGATATTGGGTGGAATGATTTTTTCAAAGAGCAATATGCTTTGTATAAGAAAAATAGTAAAAATTATGATAAGAATAGTAAAGCACCTGATGATGTTTCTCATGATACAGATGATATACCAGGTCGTATAATACAGGTGTTGTCAAAGAGTTATATTGCGCTTACTGAATTCGGAGAGATGAGTGTAAAAGTATCTGGTAAGTTTAGGTTTGATAGTATTGGTAGATCAGCATATCCAGTTGTTGGAGATTGGGTTGTTATGAACAAGAATGGTGTTATTCAGATGGTTTTTCCAAGAAAAAGTAAGTTTTCTAGAAAAGTTGCTGGAAAAACTACAAAAGAACAGGTTATGGTAGCAAATGTGGATATTGTTTGGATTGTATCAGGTCTTGATAGTGATTTTAATATTCAGAGGGTTGAGAGATATCTTACTTTGGTATCAGAGAGTGGGGCAAAGCCAGTGATTTTATTGAATAAGTCTGATCTTTGCAAGGATTTTGATGCAAAAATCAAGGTAATTAAAAAAATAGCGTCATCTGTTCCTATACATTCAATGAGTGCAGAACTTAATACAGGATTAGATGTGCTTAATCAATATCTAAAAAAAGGAAAAACAATAGCTATTCTTGGATCATCTGGTGTTGGTAAGTCAACTATTATTAACAAACTTCTTGGATCTGAGCGTCAACGAGTGGGTGCTGTAAAACAAGATGGTCAGGGACGACATATTACAACTCATCGTGAGATGATAATATTTCCAACTGGTGGAATGATTATAGATAATCCTGGGATAGAAGAGGTTCAGCTATGGTCAGAGGGCAGGGGTGTGAATGATGTTTTTGAAGATATTGATAGTCTTGCACAGAAGTGTAAATTTAGAAATTGTAATCATATGAGTGAGCCAGGTTGTGCAATTAAAGAAGCTCTTGATAATGGTGAGCTTGATAGCCGAAGATATGAGCATTATCTAAAACTGAGAAAAGAAACCAATCGTCTTTTATTCAGACAAGAACAGCTGGCTAAGAAAAGACATGGATCTAAAAATTGAAGCAAATAGTCATTATATGAATAGCTATTCCTTTTGTAATAGTTATTTTATTAATCATTTGTTTTTCAAATGGATATGATACAAATCGTGTTTCCACCAGTTTTCAACTGGTGGCACAGGTTGTCAAAAACTTCGGCAGTAGCATGCCATCGGTCTGTGACCGATGGTTGTGCAGAAGTCTTTGACATAGCTATTTTTTTAGAACGTCTATGATAAGTTATTATTTATGTGCAATTAGTGAATAGCATTGTCCAAAATATGGATTTGGGTATTGTGTTATATCTCTAAAACCAATATCTTCTAAAATAGATTTCATTTCTTCAAATGTATTGCCATTTACTGCTTTTGTTACATTGTTAAGGAATTTTTCTTTGAATCTTAAGAATTCTGTTTCAAGAGCTGGTAAAAGTTCTTTGTTTTGCAAAGATTGTTCATATGACTGGAGAACTAATTCCATGTTATCAGAAGATACTCTTCCTGTAAGTGCAAATATTCCATTGGTTTTCAATACTCTGTAATTTTCTCTAAGATATTCTTCAATATTATTGAGATAATATACCACAAACATAGAAGTTATGGCATCAAACATTTCTTTCTCAAATGATAGATCAGATACGTTCATATTATGGATATGAAGTTTTCCAGCATATTTGGAACATTTTCTTTTCAATATATCTAATGGTTTTTTACTATTGTCTATAGCATGTACAATATGCCCATTTTTCAACAATTCTGATGTAACATTTCCTGTACCACAGCCACTGTCTAGGACAATTGGATAGTCATCCATTGCTTTGATATGAAAATCTCTAACAGCTAGATAAATGTCAGAATTTAGTAATACTGGATCATATACATCAAAATACTCACTTTTCCAGACATTGACAGACATAATAATGGTTATGGACATAATTTATTAATATCTATTTTTCAAATAGATATGATATAAATAGCTATTCTTTTAGAATAGTCATTATAGATGATTTTTATATATACCATAAATCAAAGAAATATAGAGGACTATGGTAGATCAAAGGCTTGTTGATTATATTAAAACAGAGTTAGCTAGAGGAGTTTCTCTAGAGCATATTAGGCAAATTCTAATGGAAACAGGATGGCAGGAAAATGATGTTAATGATGCAATTGGTTTTGTACAGCAGCCAGTGGTGCAGCAATTAGTTCAGCAACCTGTTCAGATAGAGCAAACAGTGAAAATTGTTAAAAAGAAGACTACTAAGCATAGAAAAAGTACTGGAAAAATCAGTAAAAAGAAAACTACAAAAGTGCCAAAAAAAGCTAGAATATCCTTAGTAAAACAAGTGGTAGAACAGTCTGTTCAGGAGCCAGTTGTGGAAAAGGTTGTTGTACAGGCGTTTCAAACACCTGTTAAAAATACAATAATCCAGAATCCTGATGAAAACACAGTGGTTCAGAAACCAATAGCTCAGGTGCAAACAACTCCTGTTGTTAAAACAGCTCAGTATGATAATACAAATATTGCTAATAAATCTGTTGTTAAAGAACAATCAAGTAAATTAAAGATATTTTCATCATCTTTACTGAGTCTTTCCAATGGGGTTAAATCAAAGAAATTTATAATGGTTCTTGGAATAATGATAGCTATTCTTATTATTGTTGGTGTTGTTACAGTATTTGTGTTTGGATCGTCTCCTAGTGCAAAATTTACACAAGAATCAGATGATATGTTGAAGGATTTGGAGGCAGCTGTTCAGGCAGAGAATGTGAATAATGTTGTACAGCCAGTTCAGCAGGTTCAGGAGCCAGTTGAAATACCTGTTCAGGAGTCTGTTCAATCAATTCCAGAACCAGTTCCACAAAACATTCCTGTAACAACTGGCCAGTCTGTAAATTGTGGTATTGATATGGATTGTCTTATACAATTATCTCAGTCATGTGAACTTGGTTTTGCTACAGATGATATTGTAAATGATGGTGGAACATCAAATGTTCAGTATAAGTTATTGGGAATGGATGGAGTTAATTGTGTACTTCGTGTTACAAGAAACGATGGTGTTAGTGGGGAATGTGTAAATGATCCATTTATGATAACAGATATGCTTATCAGATGGAGTAATGATATTTATTCATCAGATGACAATATTCTTGGAAATTGTCAAGGAGATTATTTTAATTAATAGACATGGTTTGTAAGTGAGTATCATAATAAATAATTTCATTACGGTTAGTTATTAATATTGATTATATTGATTCTATGCAGATGTTTTTTTCTAATCTATCAAGATAGATGTTTGCTTTGATATCTGCCTTTTTTAATAGTGATTCTAGTTCTGATATGGAAAAAAAGTGATAATATCTTAGGTATTGTTTTCCAGAATGATTCCATGATATATAATCATCTTTTTCTGATTTTTCTGGATTATTCCAGACTGTAAAAAAGAATGATCCATTCTTTTTTAAGACTCTTTTTATTTCTTTTAGGGATTTTAGTCTTTTAGCATTTGTATCAAGATGGTGTAGAGTTGCGATTGAGATTACATGGTCAAATTCTTGTTTATAGGGAAGTTTTAGCATATTTGCTGGTTTTAGTTTTATATTAACATTGTGTTTTTCTGCATATTTTTTTGCTAGTTTTATCATGTTTGTAGAAATGTCTATGCCATGACATTCAAATCCTTTTTTTGCAAATGGTAATAATGAGTTGGTTGTTCCACAGCCAATATCTAGTATTTTACCTGGTTTCCATTTTTCTGCTAGTTTTTCTATGTCAGGTGTAATGGGTTTTTGTCTAAGGTGATAAAACCCTTCTGCTATTTTGTTGTAAACATATCTAATTTTACTGTCATTTGGCTTTGTCATGACTATACTATGTTTATTAGGTATTAGAACTGAGATTTATAAAGAAGTCTTTAAAAAACAAACTAGAAATAGATTAGTGATGATAGATATGGAAAATAAGATATGTAAGATGAGAAAAAAGGTTAGGACAATATCAGGGGTTACCATATTGTCATTGATGACAAAGCCATTGCCATGTCCTGGTAGATGTATCTATTGTCCTGGTGGTTTGGTAAATAGTTTGCAAACAAACGGTGCTAATAGTTCGCAAGTGAATCATGATACAAATAGCCATGTTGTTTCACAGAATGGTCATGATACAAATAGTAAAAATTCTGATGAATTTTCTCATGATACAAATAGCTTGATTTCATCAAGTTATGATACTCCAAAGAGTTATGTTGCTAAATCACCAACAGTGTTGAGGGCTTGTAGATATGATTATGATTCTAGAAAACAGATAGAGGCTAGAATAAATGCACTAAAAGCAATTGGTCATATTGCAGAGAAAAATGAAGTAATTGTAATGGGAGGAACATTTATTTCTGCTTCTAGGGAATATAGAGATTTTTTTATCAAAGGAATATATGATGGATTAAATGGGTTTGTTTCTAATACACTTGAGGAGAGCCAAAAGGCAAATGAAACTGCTGAACAAAGGTGTGTTGCATTGTGTATAGAGACTAGGCCAGATTGGTGTAAGCAAGAACACATTGATGAGATGCTAAGATATGGTGCTACCCGGGTTGAGATGGGTGTGCAATTGGTTGATGATAGGAGCTATGAATTAACGAAAAGAGGGCATTGTGTAAAAGATGTGATAGAGGCGACAAAACGATTGAAAGATGCTGGATTCAAAGTCTATTATCATTATATGTGTAATTTACCTGGATCTAATACGGTGCATACAACTGATTTTCAATCAGTTGGTGCAGCGTGTAAAAGACTTCAAAATGATATGCAATTAAAGTCTTTTCACATTGAGAATGATATTAAACACTATGATAAATTATTTTCAGATCCTGATTTTAGACCAGATGGTTTGAAAATATATCCATGCCAGGTTGTGCAAGGAACTGAGTTGGCTAAATGGGTAGAGCAGGGGAAACACAGACCTTATAGTGATTCTGAATTAATAGAATTGGTTGCTAGGTTAAAGCAAATTACACCAAGATATGCTAGGATACAATCTATTATGAGAGCTCTGCCTGCTGAATGTATTGTTGCTGGTACAAAATGCAGTGGTTTGCGTATGAATGCAAAAGAATTTATGAAAGCAAATAATATGAAATGTCAATGTATACGATGTAGAGAGGTTGGATATAGAATGTTGGCTGGACAGAAAATAAATCTAGATGCAATAAAACTCAATAGAATAGATTATGATGCATCAGATGGAAAAGAAATATTGTTAACACTAGATGATATGGATAGTGATGCATTGATAGGATTGTTGAGATTAAGAATACCTTCAAAATCTTCTAAGTTTTCTAATTGTGCCATGGTTAGAGAGATTCATGTCTATGGATTGCAAAAAGGACTTGTGGATAATAGCAATACAAATAACTCACCGGTGAGTCATGGTGCCAATAGTTCGCAAGCGAATTATAATAATATAAATAGTAAAAATCCACAACTCGACGCCAAAGGCGTCAATCAACATGAATTTTCTCATAATACAAATAGTCATTTTGTTTCACAGAATGGTCATGATAGAAATAGTAAAGCGTCTGATGGTGTTTCTCATGATAATATATTTCAACATCTAGGATATGGTCGCAGGCTGTTGCAGGAAGCTGAGAAAATAGCAACAGATATGGGATTTGATAAAGTGGTTATTATATCCGGTGTTGGTGTAAGACGTTACTATATAGATAAATGTGGCTATAAAATGGATGGATGTTATGTTTCTAAAAATCTATGATCATTTTTCAGTTTTCTAATTGTAGTACCATCTCTCACTTTATAAAAAACTTTATTGTTATTTTTTATCTTTTCCAGAAATCCTCTACTTACTAACCAATTCAACGTACTCTGCGGAGAGTTGTAATATTTCATTTCATGATCTTTTTTCCAGTCTTTCATTGTAAACTTTCTCTGCTGAAATTTTATTAATTTACATAGTTTTCTAGTTTCTCGTAAATTTTTAAATCCTGTTATGAATTTATCTTCTTTTGAAATGCTGTTAACTTGCTTGAAAGGAAAAATTTCATAAGTATATATTCTACAAAAATTTTCCCAGCCGTGTATACTGATATCATATTTACATTCTGTAAAATTTATTTTTAAATTAACAAGGAGTTTTTTTATAAACGCTCTTTCCCTATTTTTTGTAGTACCTATTCTCATATCCTTTAGAATATTGTTTTTATTATTCACCGAACCCTCACATATGAACAACCCCTGCAAAAATTCCCTCGACCAGTTTTTTCTTTTGAGTGAAAGATTCTCCGAAGCTTTTATAATATTCATTAGAAGAGGTTTTGATACAGTACTATTTATAATAAAATGAAACGACCCATTGTTTTTCATCAAACCAGAACCAAAGTTCTTTCTTTCTGAAATATTCAATTTTTTAGAATCTATTTCATATTCAATATTTTTTATCCAAAATTCCTTAATTTTCTCAGAATTATAAGGCGAGTTCTTACAATTCATATCAATCTTATATCGAGCTTTATAATTGATTAGTATCTTGTTGATGAATCGAATAAAGGTATTTATGATGTCGGGTTCTGTGTTTCCTAAAGATATCTTCCCATTTTCTATAGCATTCATTTTAGTAACACCCTCAGAAAAATATATACTACACGCTCTGAAAAACAATTTATCTATTTTTATGTAACGATTTATTAGTATTTTTGATGCGTTCCAAGTATTTTCAGACCATAGAAGTATACTATCATCATGAATTTCTGCAAAAAGTGGTAGAAATTTTCTAGATCTTTTGGCTTCCAATGTGGTTTGAGGAAGTATTGATGCTATGTCTAGAAATATATCAGTACCTCTTTCTATAGTTTTCATCTTACGTTCCTTGATTAAATACTTCTTTTTTTCTGGATCTTTCCATATAGGATTATATCTTATAACAGTTTTCATAGTTTTTCTATAACTTGATCCAGTGATATTACACAATTCTTTTAAGACATCTGTAGGAATAAACAAATTCCAACCATATATATGTTTTCCTTTTTTCCATCCTTTTACGGTTTCTCTTATTATTTTTCTGTTTAGTTTATTACTCAAATATCTTGCTAGCCTTTCCTGTGAACCAATTTTTTCTATAGAGTTCGCTAATAATTTATCTCTGATATTATCATCTAATAACACAGATGTTTTTACAATCATAAACAATAGTTGGTGTAGATAGTATATAAATTTATAGTAAAATAGAATATATATTTACAATGACATGAAAAGTTTAGCTGTGTTCTAGAAGGGTCTTATATGATTAAGATGATATGATATAAATAGCTAAAATTCTCTCAGAATTTTAATCATGATAATGTGATTTGGATGACAGAAATAAAAGCAGGGATTTATGAGCACTTCAAAGGTAGGCGTTATAGAGTGATTGGAATAGTAAAGCATAGTGAGACCATGGAAGATCTTGTGTTATATGAGCCTCTATATGAGTCTGAGCACAAACTATGGGTAAGGCCAGTTAATATGTTTCTAGAATCTGTTTTACATAATGGCAAAAAAGTGCCAAGATTTAGGTTTATTGAATAAAATATGCGGCGGCCGGGATTTTCGGCCTGCTGAAAATAACTGCGAATGAAATTCAGCAGCGCAATCGGACCCGGGTCTCGACCGGTCTACAGACGTTGCTGGTAGTTTTTCCGCCAGCGCTTTTTTTAAAAGGGCTGTGGCAGGGTCGTGTCCTACCGCTAGACTACCGCCGCATTTGCTTTGTTTGATTGTATAACTATATGAAATAAGTTTTAAAGCCTAATCTATTCAAATAATTATTAATATAGCTGCAAATAAGATGATATTATCATAAGCACAAAGCAATTACAAATTAAAGGATGTGTTAGTTGCTCAAGCTTTTGAAAACTTCGTTGGATAAAATAAGGTTTTAAAAATGACATTTTTTAGTAAAAGGGAAAAAAGCTATGATGAGAATGAAATAAGAAAAGCAGTTGATTCAGATGGTTTGAGCATGTCATCAGAGGCTATTCCTTCTAAATCACCTGTTCCACAGGAAAGACAGATGAATAGATATGAAAGACTTGATATGCCTACAGAAGCACCTCTTTTTATAAAAGTAGAAAAATACAAGGAAATAGCTGCTTCTGTAAATGAGATGAGACATTTTATTTCTGGTATAAAACAGATATTTTTAGTAATGAATGAGATACAAGAGGTTCAGCAGAATTCTGTTAATATTCTTAGAGTGTCTGTACAGAGATTGGAGAAAAGTATGGAATGGGTTGACAAGGCTATGCTAAAACCAGCTGGGTTTGAAGATCTTCCTGTGGTAGAAGGAGAATCAAGACAGATAGAACAATCTCTGATGGATTTACAAAGAGAGATAAGTGGTCTAAAAAGAGATCTTGAGAAGTTGGGTTAATTTCACTACATTCAGTTATAATAACTATCTACCCAACTTCTACATGATTTTTAGTCACTAGGTTTTAATAATTTCTTATTTATTGCTTTAAGTATTGATGTTTGCTTTTCTGTTAGATTTACAATTTTAATGAAACTATTTTTTGTTTTAGGATCATAGATATATATTTT
>JAZDMZ010000065.1:0-2349 GCA_043800495.1 Candidatus Aenigmatarchaeota archaeon | reverse complement strand
AATAAAAAATTCAAAGAAGCTCCTAAATTCTACTGGCTCTATACTTTGGTAATAGCAGCATCTGCCATTATCATAATGTTACCAAACATCCCCTATGTTCCAATCATGGTAATATCACAGGTTATTTGCGGAATACTTCTACCATTTACATTAATCTTTATGCTGAAAATAGTAAATGACAGAGACATAATGGGAGACTATGTTAACACAAAAATATTTAACATAATTGCATGGGTAGCATGCATAATCATGATAATATTGAGCATTTTCCTAGTATTGTCAGTAATATCGCCAGATCTGTTGTCAGTAATAGTTCCTAAATAATGTCTTTTGCATACAAGGAGAATCAAAGATTCTCAATTACTGGTCAAGTTTTGCTTGACCATGTATAGCAGTGACATCATAATATGTCTGATTATTTATGTCACATGCTATAACTATAGGGGTTTAAAAGACTCTTGACATGATAAATTATATGAGACTGCTTATAGATATCAAAGCTGAGAAAGATTTTTCATATGATGTGATGTATTATCACAAGCTTCAGGGGTTTGTTTATAGTCTTATACGCAACACAGAATATGAGAAATTGCATGATAAAAAGGGATATAAATTTTTTTGTTTCTCAAACATATTTCCATGTAGTCAGAACAAATCTATTCATGTTGGTGATAGAAAACAGTTTATTATCGCATCCCCGGATAAAATGCTTATTAGCATCATTAAAGAACGTATGGAGAAAATGAGGAGAGATGAATTTAGTGTAGGCAATATGCTATTTTCAATAAGCAATATTAAAAGCGTTAATCCAATAATAATGGACAACTGCGTCATTAAAACAGCTACTCCAATAATTATGAGAATACCAAAGTATATGTATGAGACATATGGTATAAAATCAGACTATGATTATGTTTTCTGGAGACCAGAACATGATTTCAATGCTTTCCTGAAGCAGCTTTCAGAAAACCTTATAAAAAACACAATGAATTTTATAACAAAGATATAGAGAATGAAAACATATTCCAGCAGTTCATATATGACAGCACGCATCCAATTCATCCAATTATAAACAATGAAAAACAGACATTTATAGGAAGCTATTGGAAATTTATATTTTCAAATCTTAATAAAGAACATCAAAAGCTCTTGCAATTCGGCATAGACTGTGGCTTTGGAGAACTTAATACAATGGGATTTGGCTTTGTTAATGTGGTGAAGTAATGACAATGAGTGATTCAATGGATTTTGATAAAAGAAAATCTAAAACACCTGAAGAACAGGAAGCAAAACTAAGAAAGACGTTAATTGAAGAAGGCATGGATGAAGAAAAAATTGAGCAGAGTGTAAAAATCTTTCATGGCGATGAAGAAGAGCTAAAAAAATTGATAGATTCAATGAAATCTCAAGGCATAGATGTAGATAGAGAAAAATTAAAAAATTATCCTGCATTTATGCCAACAGTAGAAAATATAGCAAAAATGTTCAATGATGTGTGGTTCAATGGTGACTGGCAAAGGCATATAGAATGGACAGAAACGTATGGCACCGAAGAACAAAAGAAAAAGGACATTCCATTGATCAAAAAGCTGATGAAAACAGAGAAAATAGAAGGATTGTTCATAGTAAAAGATTTTAATGAAGACAAGACATGGCTGATATATCCTGATACAAATGAAGAAATAATAGTTGATGAAGGCCTTGGTGTTGATCATGATGAATTTTTGAAGATGAAAAATGCCAAAATACCACCAAAGCTATACTGTATTATAAACAAGATTGACGGCAAGAATTCTTTTGAAACAGCAAATTTTACAAATATGGAAAACATGGGAGAAATAAAAGAAGTTTTAGGCAATTATAATTTAATAGAGAATAGTGAGCATGAAAAGCTGCATGACACAAGATTAAAATCAAAAATAGCAAAGATAGGCAGGAATGATCTCTGTCCATGTGGCTCTGGAAAAAAGTATAAGAAATGCTGTCTGAAATTATAAGTTTATAGTCATCTCAGTAAAAAATCCTAAGTATTTACTGGGCAATTCACAACAAAACATTTTAATTTAGCGCCACTAACATCATTTATTCATGCAGTTTTTTCAAGAAAACCAGACTGCCCTCCGAAGAATCCCTGTCCATAAAAAGCATCACCACAACCTTAAAGTAACTGTTTAGCCTAAGGAAGTAATTTTTTCGTAAAATGCGTTATTTCGATTTGTATATACCTGACTTCGCCACTTAGACAATTCTAACTTCTAAGAATTTGACTGGAAAAATGATTATACCAAAATAATTGATGTGCATATGCAAATTTTGGCAAAAGTTCCTCAAAAATACCCCAATGAATTT
>JAZDMZ010000063.1:0-2149 GCA_043800495.1 Candidatus Aenigmatarchaeota archaeon | reverse complement strand
TTATAGCTTTCTCACCAACTCTTCTTATGATAGATAGACGAACAATAATCATATCACTGTTTGTATTGATTCTAATATTAGGACTAGGAGTTAGGTTATATCATCTGGATTATCCTGTCATAGGATATCATAACATGAAAGAAGCTCATACCCTAGGAGAAGCCTATTCTATGCTCAATGATGGTGAATTGCTAGTAAACAAAGAAATGTATTCCATAACATTTGATAATCCAACAGGAGCACACATGGACAATCTTCCAATACTATCATGGATAAATGTTGGATTGTGGTCACTATTTGGAACCCAATTATGGATAGCTCGTCTAGTAATTATTCTATTTTCACTAGGAGCAATAATAATGTCATATTTTGTTGTTAAAAAATTATTCAGACGAGAATCCATAGCACTACTAGCATCATTTTTTATGGCAATCTGTCCAATGCTAATATTTTTTGGAAGAAATGTACAATATGATATGCCAGCTCTGTTTTTCATGTTGCTTGGGGTTTACTTTTTCCTAGAATGGAAACAAACCCCATCACATAAAAACTTTTTACTAGCAGCACTATTCATAACAATTACAATACTTGTAAAACTGCCTTTTATGATTATACTGATTCCAATTGCAGCCATATTCCCATATCATAGACTAAAGTTTAATGATGAATTCAAGAAAACCTACCTAAAGCAAATAATCATTGGAATAATATTCATACTAATTATTGCAGGATTTATGATGTATACAAAATCTATTGAATCTACCTATAATGCTTCTCCAAGTATTGCTGCATTTGAACCATCTGAATTTGGAAAAATATTAACAGGAGATTTTTGGTCAGCTGTGTTCAACTATGCCATAACAGACAACTATACAATAACCTGGGTAATATTTACAATACTAGGAGTTCTTTTGGCAATCTATACACTTTGGAAAAAGAGAACAGATATTGAAAAATTCATAGTAGTCTATGCACTAAGTTATTTCATATATGCACTATTTGCACCAGCACAGATGATGGGACACAGCTATTACCAAATGCCATACGCACCATTGGTAATAATGTCAATGCTATATTTATTCACAAGAATATTTGATTTTTTGAGTATACTCAAGATACGAGTAAGTGGGTCAGAAATCAAATATCTCTCGTATATCATAATATTAATTCTATTCATACCAACCCTATTCTTTGTATACAACAGCACAGCAGGACAATTCAATACCCAGTTCTATGGCCTTGATATTGCAGGAAATTATATCAATCAACACAGCCAGTCAAATGAAATAATATTTGAATCAGGTCATCAGGATAGAGGTCTTGCATGGCAAGCCAAACGATATCTAATAGAATTCAATAATGTTAGTGATATTATAAAAGCAGAAAATGAAATGAATCTATCATGGTTCTTTGTCTATCAATGGGGAATTAATCAACTGCTAGGAAATCCTGATATAAGAGACCATGTCTATAGTAATTATAGTCTAAAACAAATAGCCTATATTAAAACAGCTCAAGGTAACCAGCCAATATATTTCCTATTCCAAAAAGGAGGATCATTTAACGAATCCCAGATAAATGAGCTATTGTCAAATAAGCAGGTTCAGTATAAGGACTATGAATTTACATCAGGTAGTCTGAGAGTTGAGTACATCAATGTCTAAAACTTCAAAGAAAATACAAAATATCTACAAAAATATTAAAGAACTTTCTGAAAACCGATTGCTTGTAAATTTGATAAAAGCAGCAATAGGCATTGTACTATTTTTATATGTTATGCTCACACTAGACCTTTCACTATTTGCAAAAATAAGCATAACCAATAATTTTATACTATTCTTTATTTTAGCAATACTAGACATGGTGTTTATTGTATTTCTATTAGCACTGCGATGGAAAATAGTGTTACACAATTTCTTTGATTATGAGATGCCAGTTAGACGCTCGTTTAGAATCAGTTTTATTGCAAAATTCTTCTCACTGCTTACACCATCAAGAATAGGAGATATTGTAAGAGCAAAATATGTCTCAGAACTCGGTGTTCTAAAAGCAGTATACACAGTAATCACAGACAGAATAATAGAATTAATAGCCCTTTTTACACTAGCTCTGATTGCCCTTATCTATTTTAAAAACATTCCACTAGGTT
>JAZDMZ010000020.1:0-2577 GCA_043800495.1 Candidatus Aenigmatarchaeota archaeon | reverse complement strand
ATTATAAATGTTGCCATCTGTTTTCTAAATTCTTTCTGATATCTCATAAAGTGGTGAGTGAATACTATCTTGTTTTTCTCTCTTTCCCATTTTTGTGTTTTAGGCATTTTAACATTGTTCATCCTATTTGTCATGGTTTGGATGCCCATTTTGAACGTTCTGGCATGTTTGGCTAGAGCTCTTCTCAACTTGTATAAAATATGTAGCTTTTCACTTGCCCTTTTCCAGTCAAAAGAAGGTTTCAGTTTAGAGTCCTTTCTATATACAGATTTAGCTGTGTCTGTTCCGCTCTTCTTGAGTCTCTGTGCTTGAGATAAGTCCATATTTTTCACACATACACACTAGGCAAAGGCTTTTTTCTTCTATATTTTCACCAGTTATAATAAGTATCTAGACTTGGAAAGAAAATACATACAGTTACTAGAACATATTCATGAGCAAACAACCAACCTTTTTAAGCTAGGATAAATAATATAATCCGCTGTTCAAACCTGACTTTTTAGAAAAAAATAACTTTTTAAAAATCAAATACCAAAGTCTTTTAATGAAGATTCTCTATAGTGAGGTCATAGAAAAGTTTCAGGATGTTCTGAATACTCCAAAGGAGCTTATAGACGATGCATTCAACAAGCCTGATGCCACGGATATTGTGTCAAACAGATATGTATCCTTTAGAAATTTCAGTGATTTCTACATGATTGTAGTCTTTGAGATGGATGACATCAAGAAGACTGTTAAAATACTGAATGCGTATACGATTTATCCAAAGATGATGGATGGTTTAGATGTAGCACAGATGAAGCCGGTTAAGATGCTTGAGGAATTTATGAAAATATACGGAATAGATAAGAATATACCTGGTTTCGGGCCGCAGAAGTTCTTGGTTAATAAAGAAAGGGGAGTCTGCTTTCTAGGGATATTGGATCTAGAAAAATATTCAGAGACTGTTAAGAATATGAATTAGATTTACCTTCTTTTCTTCCGTATTAGTATAATTCTTACTAGAACAAGCAGTGCAACTAGTATAGAAGCAAGATTAAACATTGCAAGATTTTTCAAGTCTTTCTCATATCCGTCTAAAACCAACAGGAACACACCAACAATATATACTATTATAAACCAAGGCTGTATTTCCTTCCTTTTTTTACATGTTGAAAAGAACTGGATACCCCCCACGCACTTATGATCAGTAATAATCCTAATAATGAAAGATCCATAGAAATATTTTTGTTTTTCTATAATTAAAGTTTTTTTACTTATACACCAAGTTTTCTTGCCATCAACATTTTGAATATAGGTATGTTTAACATTGTTGGGAACAATGCTGCCAATGCCACTAGTACAAGTTCAGGATGTCTTGATAACAATCTCGCTATTTTGTCTGGCACATTTCTAGGATTTTCTTTAAAGTACTGTGCCAATGGTTTCATGTAGATGTTATTAGTATGTCCATTATTTCTTTTATATCCTAATTTTGATACCAATCTTACAATAGGGTGTGATTTCTCTGTGCGAACAAGATAATTTTCTAGCCAATCAACTCTGACAACAGTTTTTGTACCATCGACTTTAGCTAGCCAAGCATACACTTCTTTCCTTTCGTTATAAAGTGGTTCAACCATACTAACATTTTGTTTGTATGCACTAGAATTTTGATTTTTGTTCGCCATTTTCATCAGTTTTTTTCTTAGGTTTTTAAATTGTCTTTTAACATTTATAAAGCTTTTGACAATTTTTCTACTTTTTGCAGATCAAACAGATGTTTTTTCCAGTATTATCCACAAATATTTTTTCTATTTTTATTCCAGATTTCTCTACAATTCCTTTCAATTCATCATTAGAAAAAAGATGATAGTATCTTTCATGCATTTTTCCCTCATGTTTCCAAGGCACATATATATCTTTTTTTGATCCTGAAAATCTTTGCTGTTCTTTATTCCACACAGCTATGAACATTTTTCCATCAGGTTTCAACACTCTCTTCATTTCAGACAGAGCTTTCACTCTCTTCTTCCTACTATCTAAGTGATGTATTGCTGCAACTGAAATCACATAATCAAATTTATCATCATCAAATGGAAGTTCTAACATATTGGCAGTCTTCAATTTAAGTTCTGTTTTATGTTTCTTAGCATATTTTTTGGCAAATTCTATCACTTTTGGTGAAATGTCTATTCCTATGCATTCGAATCCATTTTTGATAAAAGGAATCATCCAGGTTCCAATGCCACAGCCAACATCGAGCAACAATCCGGGTTTCCATTCTTTTGACAATTGTCTTATGTGCGGTCCAACAGGATGCGGGTTTCTTTGTCTCATATTGTAGAAGCTTTCTGCTATATTGTCATAGACTTGTTTGATGTCTTTGTCAGAATGTTCTGCCATATTAATAATTTAGTATAATTCGTTAAAAGTCTGTTAGTTACAATTGGCGGACCAGATAAGATTCTCTTAACATTTTTTCTAACTCTGAAACAATTTTTAATTTTTTCCCCCTCTTTCTATCTCCAATGTAACCTTTTGTTGAAGTTCTCAAAAAATTTAACCTTCTAAGAATTTCTATTGGGGTATCATCCA
>JAZDMZ010000128.1:0-4403 GCA_043800495.1 Candidatus Aenigmatarchaeota archaeon | reverse complement strand
AACTAGTTCAATAACTGCTCTTATTTTTCCTGTCCTAGGATCTATTACTGGAATCAATTCTTTGGCATTTATTCCTGTCCATGGCAAGAATCGTGTACCTGATCCAGCTGCTGGAATAACTGCTTTCCGAACCGCGGAAACTACGTTTCCCCAGTTTGAGGTTCCTCCTGACTCTTCCTTTTGTTTTGTTTTATCATATTCTTTCTGAACATGAACCGCATTTTTATTATTCATTTTTAATCTCCTCTGATATTTCTAACAAAGCTTTGAGTGCTGATGGTATTTCCATCACACCATCATCTGCTGTGAAATGGCCTTTATTATTCTCTATTATTATTTTTGCGTCTAATCTTTGTTTAAAAATAACTGAATCAGATAATGGAACATCTTTATCATTATCTGAAAATAATGCTATTATATTTTTTGTATGTAGTTTAACTTTTTCAGTGTTTATTGGTGTTTTTAGCCATGGTTCTGCAATTAGAATTTCTTCTTCTCTTAGATTTGGTAAATTGAAAAACCCTGCAATAAATATTACTCTACCTATTTTCTTTTGTTCAGGTAGTGTTTCCAGATATCTCATTATTGTCTGACATGCTATACTATGTCCAATTAGATATGTATCCTCAGTTGGCTCATCTATTATCTTTTTTAATTCAGCTACCCATGTGTCTATTTTTGGATGCTCTGTATCTGGCATTGTTGGTGTGATAACAGAAAATCCTCTGTTCTCTAGTTCTTTTCTTAACCAAGGAAACCAATGATCATTTGGTCCTCCTCCCCATCCATGTATTATAAATGCTCTTTTCATATTATTTCACCATTTCTGATAGTTTTAGTACTGCTTCTAATGCATCAGGAAGTTTGAAAACTCCTGTATCACCACCAAAATGCTCCATTCCGTGCTTTAATATTAATTCACTATTTAGATTTTTGTTCAGTAGATGTGCATTTTCTACTGGAACTGCATAGTCATCATCTGAATGGATTATGTTAAATTTTTTGCAGTTCTGGTTTATCTTTTTCCAATCAAGTGGTGTTTCAAAAAAATTGTCCAGATCTTTGTATTTTCCTTCTGGTTTTTGGCCAAATCCTGCTACAAGAACAGCTCCTCCGATTTGGTTGTTAATCGATTCAAGATATCTCAGTACTGCAACACATCCTAGACTATATCCAATTAAAAATGTTTTCTCATCAGGATTTCCAATAACATCTGCTATCTTACTAACCCATTTTTTCATTTTTGGTTTGCTTGGGGTAGGCATAAATGGTGTATGTGTTTCAAATTCTTTTTTTTCTAGTTCTTTTTTTAGCCATGGAAACCATCCACCTTTTGGAGTTCCCATATAACCATGTACAAGAACTGCTCTGTTTAGTGTTTTTTTTGTATTCATAATATCACGTTATCATAGTTAGCTATATTTTATTCTCTTGTTCCATAGGTCTTTTTCATGTGTTCATTGATTTTATCAACTGCTTTTAGCATAACAGGATCTTCAAACTGCTGAGCCCAGTGGATAAAGGCTTTTGTATCTTTTGGTAGGCAGGTGCCTGAAAATGCCTTGCCATGAACTGTTCCATATTTTCCTATTCTCTTATCCATTGCTGCTATTTCTGCTATTTTCTTTGAATCAATTCCTGCTTTTTGAGCAATCAGAAATATTTCATTCCAGAAACTTATTCTTGAGGCAAGACAGCAGTTGCATGCATATTTTACAAATTCAGCTGTTTTTAAATCAACTCTGATAATTGGTATGTTCAATGGTTTGTATATTTGTTCAAGTGTGTCGCCGGATTTTTTATCATATTCGCCAATAACTATTCTTTCTTCTGTTTCTGGTGTTCGTTTGAATTCTTCTTTGTCAAGCCAGGATGCATGTATTTGTGTTAGAAATTCTGGATTCATGCACAATCCAATATCTTTACCAACTTGTTTCAGAGAGAATTTTTCTAGAATAGGTTTTACTACATTTTCAGTTGTTCCTGGAACAACTGTGCTTTTTACAACAATGGTATGATATGATTGTTTTTTTGTAAGTGATTTTCCTAGATTTTCAGATACTTTTTCTATAAAACTAAGGTCTATTTTACCATTGTTTTCAGGTGTTGGTACTGTTACAAAAGATAGGTCACTATTGACTATGGCATAATCAAGATCTAGTGTTGCATCCAGTCCTTCTTTTTTTAATGCATCTATTCTTGTTTGACTAATGTCAAAAAATATGACCTCATTATCACTAGACAGGGTTTTACCTAGCATTGCTCCTACCCATCCGCTTCCTATTATAGATATTTTCATATAATTACCTCTTCCTTTTCACGTTCTCTTAATACA
The DNA here is from genome assembly GCA_043800495.1 of Candidatus Aenigmatarchaeota archaeon. Classification (GTDB taxonomy): domain Archaea; phylum Aenigmatarchaeota; class Aenigmatarchaeia; order GW2011-AR5; family JACRAC01; genus JACRAC01. The sequence goes on along the minus strand of JAZDMZ010000128.1, from coordinate 2,068 downwards.
TTTTCATTCATTTTTATAAAAAACTCTAAATGCCATTCCATATTCATGCAAGCAAGAGCATGGTTAATACACTCTCTTCTTGTTTTTGGACATGCTTTACTTATTTCATTCATTCGCTCTGTCAATTCTTCTACATGGATGTCTTCTCTATCATTGAATTTTACAACAAACCTGCCATCTTCGTATAAAAATCTACAGTCTTTTTCAATATCCTTTTCACCACACAAATATATTGTAATATGATTTTCTATAATAGTTCGATATAAAAACTATTCTCTGTTTTTCTAACAGGTTGGGTTGATATGTTTTCGAATTCTTCAATTCCAACTAATGGATCTGGATAACGTTGTGAAAGCTTTTCATAGGATCTTCTTAGCAATCTGTTTGCATAGTTTGTTTTCATCTCAGGTGTCATCATTTCATCGTCTCGATTACCATATCTTCAAGAAAAGCTTATGTGGTAAGGCTTAAAAGTCTTATTTTAATACTTTTACTGGAAAATAGCTTTATTAAGTGGGTGCTATGGAGGGTAATACTAGTGATGTTAAAGAAACAAAGCAAATAAGTGTAGATATTTCTATGAAATCAGTTGGAAAATGGCTGCCTATTATTGCTATTATTATAATCATGATTCTTAGTATGCATATTAGACTGGTTGGTTTCTATGACAATAATTGGCCATATCTAAGAAATATAGATTCTTTTTATTTTATGAGAGAGATGGGTGAGATAGTTGATAACAACGGTGTTCTGCCTAGTCATGATGTATTGAGATTTGCTCCTGATGGATTTGAAAGAAATGTTCCTTCATTATACTCCTATATTGGCGCATATTCCTACAGTTTTTTCAAGATGTTTATGCCAGATATGGAACTATGGCAGTTTCTCATATGGTTTCCAGCATTGTTGGGATCTCTGGTAGCTATACCTGCATACTTTATAGGAAGCCATTTGTTGAATAAAAAAGCTGGTGTATTGACAGCAATATTTATGGTATTTGCAATACCATTTTTATCAAGATCATTGGGAGGTGATCCTGATTCTGATGCAATTGTAATGCTATTATTATTGGCATCAATTGCAGGATTTTTGATAACATACAAGAATCTTAACAAAGGTAAGCTTCTGGCATGGAAAAATATAATATATCCTGCTATAACAGGTGTGATACTTGGATTATTTGCACTAACCTGGGTTGGATATTGGTTTGCTTTTGTATTGATAATTGGATTTATTGTATTGAAATTTATATTTGATTTTATCATGACAAAGAAGCATGATTTAGGACATTTGAAAAATGTGTGGTATAAGAATAAAACACTAATATTTGCTTTTGTGGTATTGCTAATAGCGTTTTATGTTATAACATTGCCTGTTTTTGGTGCTAAGTTTGCTGCAAATCCATTTACTGCTGCATTTGGTTCAATAGGAGAGACAGAAAAGATAAAGGGTGAGGTGGAAGAGTTTCCAAATGTGTTTGTTTCTGTTGCAGAGATGCAAAGTGGTGGTGATTTAAGAGATGTTGCTATACGAGCTGGCAGTATTGATATAGCTAGTCAGGCAAGTGGTATACCCATGGCTCTGATTATTTTAATATCTCCATTTTTATTGACAATTGGCTGTTTTGTGTTCTTGTTTTATGCCTATTGGAAAAGAAGAGAACATTTTGATACATTGTTAATTATGCTGATATGGTTTGTTGGATTTTTGGTTGCAAGTACTGTTGCTGTGAGATTTACTATTTTTATATCGCCGGTTTATGCTATATGCTCTGCTATATTTTTAGCAAAGCTTTGGGATGTATTGATTAAAAAGGAATGATGATATGATTGGTGAACACAAGTTTCACCGTATTTTCGAAACTCATTTATAATAAAATCAATTAGCATGAGGTTTCAAAAATGATTGACGGAAAAATGATTGGAGTTGTTGTAGGAGTTATGCTGGGACTTATGTATCTGATTCCAGGAGATAAGATATTGATGTTTAGTGTTTCATTAATAGTATTATTTGTTGCAATTGGAATATTGTATTACAAGAAGTTTGTTGGAAAAAATGATTCTTTATT
>JAZDMZ010000117.1:0-6600 GCA_043800495.1 Candidatus Aenigmatarchaeota archaeon | reverse complement strand
GTTTCTCCTGCACAACATGAATTCTGTTCATGTTTGTGCCATCGGTCTGCTTGAGGAAAGATTTGCTTTCCTAAGCCGCCAAATGAATCTCTGATTCATTTGTACGGTGACCGATGGTTGTGCAGAAGTCTTTGACATGGCTATAAGTTTAGCTTATACAAATAGCTAAACCACTGCGTAGTTTAGTTATATTATAAATAAAAACTATTGAGACAATAGATAATAATAGTTTATTGGAAAATAGTCAAATTCTTTCAGAATTTGGTATGATAATCTTTACAATATAGATATGATAACTATGGTAGATTTGCTAAATATTATGACTAATTTGGGGGTTTTGGTTGGTGGAAAGGCTCTTGGATTTTTTACAGGAAAGGCCAGTGATATTGTGGCAGGAAATAGTTCTCTTGGTGGAATGCTTGGTATTAGTACAATTTTTCTAATAATGATATTTATTCTGTTTATTTTTATCATAAAAAAAGCAATTGGTATGATAACAACCATTGCAATGATAGGTGTTGCATCAGCTCTGTTTCCTGTTATTTTAAATTATATTGGATTTTCAATACCGATTAATATGGAAACAATAATATTCTTTGTAGTAATTGGGTTAGCAGCTTATTTCCTATTTATGATAGGAAAGATTGTTCTTGGTCTTTTAGGAGGATCTGGAAGTGAGAAAAAGGAAAAAGCATAAAATCATAGTGAAACCGGTAAATGATCCGGATATAATACATAAATTTCACATACATGGTTGAACATATAGTAGAAGACATTAATTTTCGGACAAAATAATGTCTTCTGCATATAGCAGTGACATCATAATATGTCTGGTTATTTATGTCACATGCTATAGTTCAGCCTGTACAGGTGAACTCTATGAGTTCACCATATATAGCTAATAACAAATTATAATATTAATTATTTTGTTGTATAGCTATAATTCCAATTATATGGTTAATAATATTTGATTGGTGGATTAGTGGAATTGATTTTTACAAAGAACACCTATGGTGTTCTTTTGCATATGTTTAATAAGATTTTTATCTGAATTGTTTTTGGTTTTGCATGTGCAAGATTCTTAATGAAAAGATATTGAACAGAAAATAGCATTACAAAAGCTTTAAAACCACTCCAATTAAAACTAGTGAATAGTTAAATCTATTCAAGATTTAGATAAATGTGTGTAAATAACTAATTTGTTACACAAATTAGTTATTATATGTGATTATTATGCAATTGCTTCAGACAGATATATTTGGAACAGTGTTATGGTTTGTAATATTATTCATATTTATCATAGTTTATCCTAGGATAATGCTTTCTCAGATGATATGGAAAATAGAGCAATCTGCGAGAAAAATAGAAGAACTGTCTGATAAAGCAAATAATATATGTGCAAAAAGAACAAATATACATACAAAGGAAATGAAGGAGAAAATTACTGAGTTTACAGATTTCTTTATAGTAGAACCATCTTCATTGGATCCATATGGAATTGTTCAGAAAATAGATCAATTAATAAGACAGACTGAGGATAGATTTACAGAATTTGTGGATGAACATGCTTCAAAACATTCTGCTGTGGAAAGACAGCAGTTGAACTATGGTCTAAGAGCAGCAATTGGATTAAGGCAGATATCAAAGATAGTTAGACATAATGTTGAATTAGCCAAGAGATTTAAGAATTTACAGATAGCAATGATAATCCAGATGCAGTTGCCTATAATTGAGAAGTTTGCTGAATCTGAATTAAAAGGAACAGAATCATTTTTAAATGGCTGGCCTGTTGGTGATTCAATAGGGCCTATGTTTGCAGCATCTCTAATAGATGAGGCTGTTGAGATTGCTCCAGGAACAGTAGCAGGTCATGTTAAGATAGAAGGCAGAGAATGTTTTGTTCTAAAGGCAAAAGGACCTGAACCACATCTTGGAAGAACAGATGAGGCAGTGAATAAACTTATGAAAAAACACAATTTTAGCAGAATTATAACAATAGATGCTGGTCTTAAGCTAGAAGGAGAACAATCCGGAAAGGTTGCAGAAGGAGTAGGATTTGCAATGGGTGGATATTCTCAGAGAGAGCTTATTGAAAATGTGTTATTGCCAAAGAAAAAACCAATAGATGGGATAATAGTTAAAGTAGGATTGTTTGATGCAATTGCTCCAATGCCAAAAGAGGTTTTGGATTCAATACCAAAGGTTTATGAGGCACTTATTAGATCAATTAAGAGAACAAAGCCAAAGGAAAAGGTTTTGATAATTGGTGTAGGAAATTCATCTGGAATAGGAAATGATAAAAAAGCTGTTGAATCTGTAAAAGAGCTAATAATCAAGAATGATAAGAAAATAAAGGAGGAAGAAAAGGCATCAAAAAAGGGTAGTTGGCTATAAATAAATTACGATTTCTATTACTTGAATGACAGATGTTGTGTTGTTTGATAAGGATGATACTCTTGGACAATTGTTTTGTGGAGAATTTAGATTATAGTACAAGACATAACTTTCTAGACTTAATATCATGATATTTATGTCTTGTACATATAGTAAGGACAACCTATCATAGTCTAATTAGTTTTGTCCATTACTATATATTCAGGTGTAGAAATTCTTTTGAAAACACAGAAAGAAAAGGGAAGAAAATTATATGTTGTTACAACTGCTGGTATTGGTTCTCAAACACAATTGAATAGAGCAGGTATATATTATTTGTTTAATGGTTATTTTGGTCGTGAGATGCTTGATTCTAGAGCTGGATTATATAGAAATGTAGATGGAGAGATTAGAAGAATTTCTGATGATTATGATACTAGAGAAATTGAACAATGGAGAATATCTCAGAAAAAGAATATTCCTTTTGATAAATGGGATAGAGTTATTGGTATACAAACAAGAACATCTTTTGATCCTAATACTATTTACAGAAAACCTACAAGTGAAAGAACATATATGAAAGATTTGTCTATTGCAAGAAAACTTGTTGATCCTGAAAATTACATGAATCTGAGAATTGTAATGGTTGGAGATGGTGGTGATGTAGAATTTCTTGAAACATGTTCAGAGATTCCATTGATTTGTGTTTCAGGTAATCGTATGGATAAATCAATGATAAGTGGAATTAGTGAATGGGGAGGAGTTGAAAAAATGCTGGATAATATGTTTTTAGATAATCGAATGCCATATAAGATTTATGATGAAATGTTTAGTAAGTTAGTTTTCGGTGAGTACAATAGATATTATTTTTCATTAGGCAGACTGAAATATGAATTGAAAAAAGGAGAAAATTCAGAAAGAGTAGTTTTCTGTAAATAATATTGATGTAAATCTACAGATTAAAAGTATTTAAGCATTTCTTGTTACTGGTCAGAAATAACCTATTTAAAGGTTACGTCACTTTAAGATAGTAAACTATAGAGTATTTTTATAGTTGTTTCAGAGGTTTTATTGTGAATACAATAAAGCTGCTTTTTGGTAAAAACCGGCTTAGGAAACGTTTATAAAGGTTGTTATCATTAGGAATAATTAGAAAATCTGAATTTATTTCAGAATAATAAAAAAAGTGTGGTGATTAAATGGTAGTTGGTACAAAAACTTTGGATTCGCTAAGAGCATTAGGATTGAATAAATATGAAAGAAATCTGTGGGCAGCATTGCTGTCAAGAGGATCTTCTACAGTAGGAGAGTTAGCAGATTTATCAAATGTACCAAGATCACGATGCTATGATGTTCTTCAATCATTGGCTGATCGAGGATTTGTAATGATACAGCCAGGAAAGCCAATGAAATATGTTGCAGTTCCACCAAGAGAGGCATTTGAAAGAGCAAAGAAAAAGATTCTTAGGGATGCAGGAGAGATGGTTGAAAGATATGAACAGATAAAGAATAGTTCATCTATTAAGGAATTGGAAAAATTGCATAAGGAAAGTATAAAAACAGTTCAACCAGAAGAGTTGACTGGTTCAATAAAAGGAAAATATGCAATGATGCAACAGATGGAAACAATGTTTAAAAAAGCAAAGAAATCTATAAAAATCATGGCAACATCAAACAGTCTGGTGGATTTGGTTGAAAATCATTTATCACTGGTTAAGAAATTGTCTGAGAGTGGTGTTACAATAAAGATTACAGCACCTATTAATAAACAGACTTCAGAGATTGTGAAAAATCTTACAAAATATGCACAGGTAAGAGATATAGACGCTTCTGAAAACTTAGCAAAACTGTTTGGAAGAGTTGCTATTGTGGATGGAAATGAGTTCTTGCTTGGATTAACAGACGACACAAAGGTTCATCCAACACAGGATATTGCATTTTGGTCACAGAGTCAGCATGCATCATCACAGACAATCGAGCCATTGTTTGAACTTGTTTGGAATCATGCAAAGCCTTTGAAGTAAATATGAATCATAAAATGATTCATTTTCTTTTTTATAATTTCTAACTTTTCGATGAATTTGTATTGCTATAAGTTAGTGAAGAATTTTTCATTTCTCTAAAAATTTCCTTTTAAATATCTCACGGGGTCTAATGATTTAGATTTTTTATGTCTGGAGTAAAGGATTATGCTGTTGTATCAGGATATTCTTGTTTGGAGGAACTAAATTCTTCCACAAAAAGAATACATCTGCGCAAATTTATAAGTAAAAGACTTGTTAATGATATAATAGGTAAATGTAAGAACTTGGAAGAGATTTCTTTGCCAAAACACATTTCTGAAAGAATGAATGATGATATTACAAAGTTTCTTGGACAGAGAAATATATTAATAAATGTTTCAGAAAGTTCTCCGGGAAGACCTAATCTTCTTGATAATGTGATGAAATGGAGAAGAATGAAGGTTGCACAGTAGTTTGTTTCTATAATTTATATATAAGATTCGATAATAATTAATAATATAACATTATTGGATTTAGTCATTTTAATTAGGTGGTTTAGAAATGAAAACATTATTTATGCACAGTGATTTTATAGAATTTTATCCAAAGGAAAAAGCAATTAGATCAGCAGAAGAATGGGTGCAGGAAAGGCAAAGGATTGAAGAATGTCTAGTTGTTTTCACTGCTGTTGAAAAAAGCGATGAAAAGAATATTCTAGGAGTGATTGAAAGATATATATATGAGATTAAAAAAATAGCCACTGATCTGAAAGTGAATAAAATAGTGTTATATCCTTATGCGCATTTGAGTAGTTCTTTGTCTTCAGCAGAAAATGCATTGATTGTTTTTAGAAGTGCTGCTGAGAAATTAGGAAAAGAATATGAAATAACAAGAGCACCATTTGGATGGTATAAGGAATTTAATACAAAATGCAAAGGTCATCCGCTGTCAGAATTATCAAGAGAGATAAGTATGACAGATGAATCAGTTGCATTACAAAAAGAAAAGGAAGAGTTAAAATCAGAATGGTTTGTTCTTGGTGTTGATGGAAAAAAACATTCATTGATAATTGAAAATAATAATGTTATAGGATTTGAATTTTCAAAACATCCTAAGCTTGCAAAATTATGTAGACATGAGATGGCAAAATCAAGAGTAGTTGATGTAGAACCTCCTCATATAAAACTCATGAAAAGATTAGAATTAGTAGATTATGAACCAGGAAGTGATCCAGGTAATTTAAGATTTTATCCAAAAGGCAGGCTTATGAAAGGTTTGTTAGAAGATTATGTTACAAGGGAAACTGTGAAATATGGTGCAATGGAAGTAGAGACACCACTGATGTATGACTATGAACATCCTGCTTTGAAGAATTATCTAAATAGATTTCCTGCAAGACAGTATAGTATTCAGACACCTAATAAGAGAACATTTCTTCGGTTTAGTGCATGTTTTGGACAATTTTTAATGAAAAAAGATATAGCAATATCTTATAGAAATCTTCCATTGAGAATGTATGAATTAACTAGATATAGCTTTAGAGTAGAGCAGAGAGGAGAACTGGCTGGTCTAAGAAGATTGAGGGCATTTACAATGCCTGATTGTCATGCACTTGTGAGGGATTTTGATCAGGCTAAGGAAGAGGTTGGAAAACGATTTGATCTTTCTGTTAAAATAATGGCAGGTATTGGAATAAGTATTAAGGATGATATGGAATTGGCAATACGAGTTGTTAAAGACTTTTATGAAGAACACAAGGAGTTTGTACATAATTTAGTTAGAAAATGGGGAAGACCTGCTTTATTGGAGATATGGGATAAGCAGTTTTTTTATTTTGTATTTAAATATGAATTTAATTTTATAGATGCTCTTGACAAAGCAGCTACATTGACAACTGACCAGATTGATATAGAAAATGCAGAAAGATATGGTATACAATATATGGATAGTGATAATCAGAAAAAATACCCATTAATATTACATCTGTCGCCTAGTGGCGCAATTGAAAGAGTTATGTATGCATTGTTGGAAAAAGCTCATATGCAGCAAAAGATAGGTATGCATCCTATGTTTCCATTGTGGTTAGCTCCTACACAGGTTAGATTGTGTCCTGTAAATGATACATATATTGGCTATGCAAAAGAGGTTTTGGAAAAACTTGAAAAGAATAATATAAGAGCTGATATAGATGATAGAACAGAAAGCATTGGAAAAAAGGTAAGAG
>JAZDMZ010000083.1:0-5473 GCA_043800495.1 Candidatus Aenigmatarchaeota archaeon | reverse complement strand
TTAGACCTTCTGCGTATTTAATCTGTCTATTACCGAAATCTATTTCTATATGAGCAATCCATGATATTTTGCGATTAATATGCTGACCTACATAAAATTATCGAAAAAGCCTGATTCATTTAGAAGATTTACAGGATTAACAGTAGAAGAATTTGACAAGCTGTACAGCTTTGTCAAAGATAAATATAAAGAATATGAAAAGAAGAGGCTTGATAGAAAAGATAGGGAAAAATCTATTGGGCAAGGAAGAAAATTTGATTTGGATGTTAAAGATAGGTTGTTAATGCTTCTTTTCTACTACAGATCTTATGCATCCTATGAATTGACAGGATATTTATTTCATCTTCATAATAGCAATGTATGCAGAAATATTAGATATCTTGAACCTCTTGTCAAAGCTTGTATTCCTCTGCCAGAAAAAATACACAAACAGACAAAAAAGATAGGAGATATTGAAGAACTTCTGGAATTTTTTCCAGAAATGAAGGCATTTCTGGATGCAACAGAACAGGAAATACCAAGACCTAAAAATAAGCGAAGAAGAAAATCACATTATTCTGGAAAGAAAAAGAGACACACAGTCAAGACACAGCTGATTGCTAACAAGAATGGATTGATTGTTCATAAAACAAATTATCACAAAGGGCGAGAGCATGATTACAATGTTTTGAAAAAGACTTCTCCAAAAATTCCAGAAGATGTTGAAGTTATAACAGATCTTGGTTATCAAGGAATCAAGGATGATTTTCCAGATATGAAATCCAGACTTCCTATAAAAAAATCAAAAGGAAGAAAACTTAGCAAGAAATCTAGAAGATTCAATAAAGAAATTGGAAGAGAAAGAATCATAGTTGAACATACGATATCGCGGATAAAGAAGTTCAGAATTATAGGAGACGAATTCAGAAATAGATTGAAATCATACAATACAAAAATGTCAATTGTGACAGGATTAGTAAATTTCAGGTTGATGATTAAAAACGAAATGGATGTTATGAGATTTGTAGTGTGAGAAATTCTTAATGGAAATCAGGCTTTTTTGCTTCTAATTATGCAAAAGGTCTGTTTTATAGCAACCCCACAAAACATTCAATATAATAATTTGTGGGTTGCTATACATGGTGAACTCTATGAGTTCACCTGTACAGGCTGAACTATGTTCAACCATGTATGTGAAACCGGTTTATCATACAAGAAAGAACCATGTTCTTTCTGTACACAAAGATTCTTTGAATCTTTGTTGTATCCGGATTATAGTAATAAACAATACTAAATATAATATTATTGTTTTTACTATATGTACGAAGCACATTTAGTCTAGAAAGTTGTGCTTCGTACTATATTTACCGGTTTCATTATAATGTTCCTATTACCAGTAGATGTTATTCTGAACAAATATTCATAATCTTCATAACACTATTTTCTAGAAAACTTATCTATATCTGCCATCAATTTCCAGCGCTTGTCAAGGACTGCCAGTTCTTTAGCAAGATTAGATGCTGTTAATTTTTTCTTTTTTATAAATTCCAGGAATTTCATAACTGTAAATTCTTTACCAAATCCTCTTGGAACCATTGATTTAACAGACACATAGAGAAAGACTGCCTTTGAAAATGTATATCCATCTGCTTTGACCTTTTTCTGCATTTCTTTCAGGATTTCCTGAGATTTTCCCAAGAAATACTTATTATCATCATAATATGCATAATAACCATAGACTAGGTTTGTAAATGTCTTAACATGTCTTGTTGCAGGTATATTATTTTTAGCTCTTCCTATGGAATGAAGCCAGAGAACTACTTTTGTATTCTTAATATTAGATACGTCCTCATCATCGCATATTTCTTCTATAAATTCGTTTGTGGTTTTATCGTCTTTTGTATATTCATCTATGTTTTTTATAACAGCTCTTCTTTCAAAAAATCTTGCACTTCCTTTGATGGATGCAGTTATTCTAAACAATTCTTTAAGAAAATTATTCATCATGACTTTGTCTTCATCAAATTTAACTCTAAGCTGTTCGTTTCTAATTATCTTTTCAACAGCAACAGACCAGTCATCACCTGACAGTTTATTGACATTTTCCAGTTTCAATAGGTTTGCCTTATCGAGTATTTTTATCAATAGTTGAATATCTGCTTCTGATCTACCACCACCTACTAAACCTGCTTGCACAAATTTGTTCCAGATAGCAGTGCCGTTTAATTCTCCTGGCTTATCCTTCATAGCAAATTTCAATAATAGATCAAATCCTTCTGGTATGTTCATTTCTGCCATATTATCGCCAACCCTATGATAGAAATCATTTGAATCTTTTTATAGTCCTCTTCAATAAGTATAGACTAGAAGTGATTACTATGATATTTTCTATGTTATTCAGCGAAAAAATCCTTGCAAAGGATTGGAATAGCAAAGAGGATGATATTGCATGGAAGAATCTGTAAAAGGTTCTGAAAAGGTGTTATTATGGAAATGTATGATATTATCATAATTGGAGCAGGAATTTCTGGCTATGCTGGTGCTGTATATGCTGGAAGATTAAAATTAAAAACTCTGGTAATTGGAAAAGAAAGAGGTGGCGCACTTGTTACAACTGATGTCATTGAAAACTATCCTGGATTCAAGAGTATAACAGGTGCTGAACTTGCAGCAAAGGTAAGAGAACATGCAATGGAGTACAAGGATAGTGTAAAATTCATAGATGATACTGTTACTAAGATTGATAGAAAAAATAGTGTTTTTACAATACATACTGAATCTAAAAAAGAGTATAAAGCACTAACTGTTCTCTATGCAACAGGAACAAGTCATAGAAAACTGAATGTTCCTGGTGAAAAGGAGTTTTTTGCAAAAGGTGTGCATACATGCGCCCTATGTGATGGTACGTTTTACAAAGATAAGATAGTTGCAGTTATTGGAGGATCTGACTCTGCTGCAAAAGAAGCAATTCTACTGACGCAGTGGGCAAAGAAAGTGTACATTATCTATAGAAAAGAAAAAATCAGAGCAGAGCCAGCTAATAGTGAAAGAGTAGATGAAAAGGTCAAAGAGGGAAAAATTGAGATAATAACCAACACAAATATAAAAGAGATAATAGGAGAGAGGTTTGTGAAAAAAATTGTTCTTGATAGACCATATAATGGAAGCAATGAGTTTCCATTAAATGGTATTTTTGTATCAATTGGTATAATTCCTATATCAGATATAGCTCATGAAATAGGAGTTGATGTTAATGATAAGGGTGAAATAATAATAAATAGATATGGTGAAACAAACATACCTGGATTTTTTTCAGCAGGAGATGTTACAGATATAAAATTCAAACAGGCAATAACAGGTGTGGGAGATGCTGTGTCTGCTGTTTATTCAGCATTTACTCATATAAAACATCAATCAACAGGAATTAGTAGAAGTGATTGAATATTCTCTTCATGTTTCTGTATCATGAAGGGGTTTCTTCAGTTCTTTGCTTGTACTATCAATATTACTCTGCAACCGATCAGTCATAGAACTGATGGTATTCTTATGTATAAATTATCCTGCCAACAGTCGAATCATTGGAAAAGCGGCCGCCAGTATTGTTGTTCCTGTTATCAGGCTCGTTGTCCGTGTTGAGCCTAGAGTAATCATCCCTGAGATTACGGCGGACACTATAGCCTGAATATTAAAATCATGTTAGAAATTCTAACATAAATCACTACTGCTTTATTTCTTATTCAAAAATATCGCAGCTGTATTTTATGGTATTAATGAAATAAATCCAATACTACACTGTACTCAAGCATGTGGTTCAAAGACACGGTAAACAAGTCCATGAACTTGTTTAATAGGTCTATCCTGTTGGTCAGGACAATAAGAATTGTATGCAACAAATAAAAGGATGAAAAACAAAATAATCAGATAAATATAGTGAAAGACATAACTAGATGGAATATGATATATGTCTTTCACATATTTCATATATTCTAAATGGTATTGTCCATTACTATAAATCTGCAATTTTAAAAAATAAAACTTTCGCTGAAAACTTTCTCCTGAAACCAACAAAGAAAAGCAAGACATTTCCCAACTTATGCAAAAGTTTTCAGCTCAGACCCACCTGGAAAAGCGGCCGCCAGTATCGTCGTTCCTGATATCAGGCTCGTTGTCCGCGTCGAGCCTAGAGTAATCATCCCTGAGATCACGGCGGACACACCTAATAGGATAATTTTTGGAATAATCACCATTCTGTAATCTATAGAAATAATGTATCCATTTTTCTGGTTTTTTTGATCCTTGCTTTAATAGAAAATCAAGAATTCCATATTCTTCATACTCTTTAACCGCATCGCTAAAATTATCTGCAAATCTTTCTGGCAATCCATGGTTCTGTATATTGAACACATCTAAAAACGTGCCGGTTGCATTATTTTTATCCACAAACGGAACTGGTATTTTGCCATTATATCTATAATCAGGAAAAGAAAATTCATTTGGCTCAAAAACTACTAGATGACCACTGCCTCTTTTTTCTTTATACAATCCTTTCTGGAGTTTATCATATTTTCTTGGATCAGCTCTCCACCATCCAGCTCCTTTATCATATGCCATTCCTTCTGCAATCCATGTTATTGGATTTATTTTAGGAAGATAGACGAGTGTTGCGCCATGTTCTCCATACATAAATGCCATACTTGTAACAATGTCTGATTTAGGATAGTTTGCCTCTGCGGACACTATTGCTTCTGAAACCGATGAAAGTGTAAGAATTTCTCTTACCATATCCACATTATTTTCATGCCTTGCCAATTTATAGTATTCTTCATTAAATTTCAGTTGAGGAATCGATCCAATTACTGGATCTACTAAAAATGATTGTATTCTTTTTAGTGTATCATCAATTCTTTTAAGAGCTCTTCTGTTTTCATAAACGTTTGAAACAACAAATCCAGTTGGATTTAATAACAAAGATGTATTTTGCCCACTGCTAGGATTTCCGCCTGCAGACCGTCCAGTAAATGGAATTGGATTAAACGAGCCAACTGCTACTACAATTCTATTATTCATATCATCTCTCATTTCAGTTGCAGTCTGATATCTTTGTTTATAATCAAGCTCCATTGCCTTGCCAACGATATCTATTAGATTTTTTGAAACATCGCTTCTCAGCTCAGACAATCTTTCAATCAATTGTGGCGCTTCTGCACTGAGAAATGTGAACATTGTTGCACCAAGCCCAAATATATCTGACAAAGGTGTTGTTGTTCCAAGATATTGCTCAGGCGCAGCATAACCAGGAGTTCCAATAACTGTTGACTTTGTATTCTGTGAATAAAATCTAGCTATTCCAAAATCTATCAGTTTCACTCCATTCTCAGCCTTCATTATATTCGATGGCTTCATATCCCTGAACATGACCTGAGGATTGTATGAATGTAAATATTCCAAAACATCAAGAATCTGCTTGCTATACTCTCTTGTATCTATTTCAGAC
>JAZDMZ010000073.1:0-7246 GCA_043800495.1 Candidatus Aenigmatarchaeota archaeon | reverse complement strand
TAGACTATTATTTTGAAGATATGAACGCCTGTCCTATAAAACAGGCATTTGAAGGAATAGAATATCCATGGCAAGCTCTAAAGAAAAAAGACACTGTAGCAAAATTCTCAAATAAAATAGCTGGAAAAATCCATCCAACAGTCATTATTAGTGGAATTGTCTCAATAGATGAAGGAACAGAGATAGATCCATATGTTGTTATTGAAGGTCCTGTGATAATTGGTAAAAACTGTAAAATAAGACCATTTGCATTAATACGACCAGGTACAATAATTGGAGACGATGTTGTCATTGGAAAATCAGCTGAAATAAAAAATTCCATAATATTCAATGAAGCAAAGATACAGTCACAGACCTTTGTCGGTGATTCAATCTGTGGAAAAGGTGTAAGAATAGGTTCAGGAACAGTGATTGCAAATAGAAGATTTGATCAAAAAAATGCAAAAGTAGAAATAAATGGAACATTGTTTGATATTGGCATGGATAAATACGGTGGTATCATAGGAGACTTTGTTAGATTTGGTGCAAACACAGTAACATCACCAGGTATAATGATAGGAAAATATGCCTGGATATATGGTGGAACAAACATTGTTGGTTTTGTAGCAAAGGAAAAATTAGTAAAACTAAGACAGACAACCATTATTGTGGATAAGCAAGGAGTCACCCTAAAAAAACTTGATGAGGATGGAAAGGTGTAACAATGATCAAAGCAATTATATTTGACATGGATGGAGTGATTTCTGATACAGAACATATTCATAGAAAAGTAAATGATATGGTTCTTAGAAAACTTGGAATAGTTATTGGTAAAGAAGAGCGAGATAGTTACACAGGAATTCCAACAAAGCGCGGGTTTCAGATGATTCTTAAAAGATATAATAAAGAACATGATCTCAATCGTGCCATTGAGATGAATACAGAAAAACTAAAAGAACTGATATCAAATGAAATGGAGCCAATCAGTGGCGCAGTTGCTCTTATTGAAAATGTAAAAAAAGCAGGATTTAAAATAGCAGTTGCATCAAGCACTGAACTACCACTAATAGAAATGATTCTCGAAAAAATTGGTGTAAATGATAAGTTTGATAGCATAATAAGCGGAGCTGATTTAGAAAATCCAAAACCAGCTCCAGATGTATTTCTAATAGCAGCCAGAGAACTGGCTGTTGAACCAAAGGAATGCCTTGTAATAGAAGATTCTTCAGCTGGTGCAAAAGCAGCAAAAGCAGCTGGAATGAAGTGTATAGGTTTTATAAGTCCTCATAGTGGAACTCAGAATTTAACAATGGCAGATATTGTGCTAGATGACTTAAAAAAGATTTCCATTGACTTAATTAGTAGAATGTGATAGAATTATAGTTATGAGCATATTATTTGGAATATGATATTGTTGCTCTAACTATATGTATGAAGCATAACTATGCTTCGTATTATACATGGTGCAAATATGTGTGGAATAATAGTTTACAAAGGAAATAAAAAAGCAGCAGACATCATGCTCGATGGATTAAAGAGACTTGAATATAGAGGCTACGATTCATGTGGCATGGCCATTATTTCTAATAATAAAATAGAACTGAAAAAAGACATTGGCAGAATTGCAGATGTTAATAAAAGACTAGGATTTCTAAGCATGGAAGGAAATATAGGAATATCGCACACTCGCTGGAGCACCACTGGCAGGGTTACACAGAAAAATGCCCATCCACATCTATCCTGTGACGGAAACATAGCAGTTGTACACAATGGTGTTATTGAAAATTATTCAGAACTGAGAAAAGATCTTATTACAAAAGGACACAAATTCATAAGTGAAACAGACACAGAGGTAATAGCACATCTTATTGAAGAAGATGCTAATTTTGAAAGAGCCTGTCTAAAGACATTTAAAAAAATAAAAGGAAGAAATGCATTTATTGCAATAAACAATAAAGGAGAAATGGTTGTTGCAAGAAATGGGTCCCCATTGGTAATAGGAGTTGGTGATAATGAATATTTCATAGCCTCAGATGTTCCTGCATTTATCAAACATACTAGAAAAGTTATTTTCATAGAAGACGGTGAACTCATATCATTAGGAGATGCTAGCAAACAGGAGATAAAATTCATTGACACAAAATATAGCAAATATCTAAAAAAGAGAATAGAGGAAATAGAATGGATTGTTGAAGAAGCACAAAAAGGAGAATATCCACATTTTCTAATAAAAGAAATAATGGATCAGAAAAAGACGATCATGGCTGCAGCTACCCAAGATTATCATAAGATAGAAAACATAGCAGATATGATAAATGAATCATTTGGATCATTTTTAATAGCATGTGGAACAGCAGGACATGCAGCTCTAGCATCATCATATTTCTTTTCAAAGATAGCTAACAAACATATTAATCACATGGTTGCATCAGAATTCCAAAGCCATTATCATTTTCTTACTGACAAAAGTCTTGTTATTGCAGTTTCACAAAGCGGAGAAACCGCAGATGTTCTAGAAGCAGTAAAATTGTCAAAAGCAAAGGGTGCAAAAATAGTTGGTATTGTAAATGTTCCTGGTTCATCATTAGCAAGACAGTCAAACTATACTTTTATGACAAATGCAGGACCAGAAATAGCAGTCTGTTCTACAAAAGCCTATACATCACAACTGAGCGTAGCATTATTATTAGCCTATGCAGCAGCAGGTAAAATGGATGAAGGAGTTGCTCTATTGAAAAAAACAGCTAAACAAATAGATGATATGCTCAATGAAGAACTGCAAAATAACATAAGAGCATTGGCAAAAAAACTTGCTACAAAAGATCATATCTATGTTATTGGTAAAGGCTTTAATTATCCAACATCATTGGAAACAGCATTAAAAATAAAAGAAGTGTCATATATTCATGCAGAAGGATTTGCATCAGGTGAACTAAAACATGGTGTTATTGCATTGATAGAACAAGGTACTCCATGTATTGCAATTGTAGCAAATGATGATACAAAAAATGATGTGCTAACAGGAGCTCTTGAAATAAAGAGCCGTGGTGGATATATAATAGGAATAGCTCCAGAAAACAATGAGATTTTTGATTACTGGATTTCTGTGCCAGATGCAGGAGATGCATCACCTATAGTAAATTGCATACCAGCTCAATTATTAGCATACTATCTTTCACTAGAACTAGGCTGTGATCCAGACTATTGCAGGAACTTGGCAAAGTCTGTAACAGTTTTGTAAAATCTAAATAAGATATATAGTTTCTAAATTAATAATACAAGATTTTAATTTAGCCAGTCATATCCTTTTTCACGAGGAATTATATCAGTTACCTTCACATTATTTTCCTCAATAAAATAAATTGCTCTAAAATCTCCGACACGAAGTCTGTACATTACTTCTTTACATCCATGTAATTTCTTAATATCAACACCAGAGCGTGATCTAAAAGGATCTAATGAAAGCTCTTTTAGAACAGATTTTATTTTTGTAGATGTTTTTACATCTAATTCAGCAAGCGCTTTTTGCGCTGTTTCTGACACAAGAATTTTAAATATTTTCAAGTGGAACAAACCTCTCATTTTTAAGAATATGCAGCTGTCTCTGATAAAAATTGTGTTGTTTTGCAAGTTCTATTAGATCAGAAAGTATGTTATCATAGGTTTCTCCCTTTCTACCAAACATCTTAAGCTCTTCTCTTATCTCTCTGTTTATTGATATTGTCGTCTGAGTCATGTATATAATTGTTATATATAATTATTTAAAGTTATGTATAACACATAACTGTTGGTTTTATGTTTGTTTTATACAACTCTAACACTGTAATTAAAAGACTTTTGATATTCAATTAGCATGGCAAATATAGATTGGTGAGTTTGCATCAATAGTTAATAATTATCTAAAATAATTGGATAAAACAATTCCTAATCAATAAGAAGCTCTTCATCTGGTCAGACTATATATTCACTACCTTGCGGTATTTAAAGATTCCTGATGTAAATATGTGAATGGAAAAACTAAAAATAAATCTTGTTGCAACAGAAATTTCTATATCTGATTAGAGGGGAAGAGAGTATGATAAATTCATTAAAGAAATTGATGGAAAATATCCCTATCCAAGAATAGAAGTTAATGAAAAAAATGTTCTTGTTAATACAGGTGGGATATCACTCATGTACTGTCTCACAGGTTCTGTTCCAGAAGATTATACTCTTTTGAAACGTATTTTATTGTTGGAAGAACAGGGGGTTAATGATGATAATTTTAAGAGATATTTTTCATGTATGAAAGACAGTGATCATCAGGCAACACATATAAGGCATGTTATGTTTTATATTGACAGATTTGGTGAAGTCGACTCTTTGAGAGATATGATCAATTGCCCTGCTAAAGAACTTATCGGATGTACTGAAGAGGATAGTGATTTTGACTATGGCTTTGATGACAGTAATCCCACACATCCAGAACTTGAAGGCAATGCTTATACCATGGAACTTATTAGATGTTTTATAGATGATCATGCTTTTGATGTAGATAAAACCTACATAAGTCATCCTAACTCAAGACATTCTGATTCAAGATCTTCACAGTCAAAGGCAATGTTGAAGTTAGATCAATGATTTATTTAGTTATCTGTAACCATTCTTCTTATAATTTTCATTATATTTACCATGTGCAGGTGTGTTTTATATAAAAAAACTAACATCAATCGCAGAAGATCTTTCTATAAATTACATAATCTATATTAATGAAGAAATCAAGATATGAATTATGAACAAACAAAATTTAATACTATTTTCAATAGTATTTTTCATATTATTATTTTCTATTATTCCTGGTTATGTTTATGCACAGGAATCAATACCTAATTATGAATATGATCCAGCCACAGGCAGGGTCACTGTATCTGATGATTATAAACTTCAGCAACTTGGAGTTGCACTAAGTGATCCAGAATTGCAGAAAAGAGTATTTGAAAGTATTCCAGATGATTCACCTATTAGAAAGCTTTTAAAGAATTTTGGAGTTATTCTACCCCCATATAATCCTGAAAAAGATCCAGTTCTTAAAGACTTTCCAAAATCTCGTCTAGATACTGGTGTAGTAGAAAATGGCAAAATCATATATTTTATATGTAAAGAATGTGCTAGTTCATACAAACCATCAGAAGTCTGTCCATGTAATCAGCCTAAGAAAACAACAGAAATAGAAACAGTTGTTATTCCAGAACATCCAAGTGAAAATAAGAAAAACAATGATTTTATTGCAGTAACAGCTATTGATTTAAATCACATTGATCTAAAAGTAGGTGGAAATAACATTGGTATTACAAAAGACGGAAGCTATACAATAGACAAAGTTGGTGGAGAAAAAGGTCTACGATTTGAATATGATAAAGCAACAGGTACAATGATAGTTAGAGATTATAGAGGAAATGAACTCACAGAATTTAGAAATGCAGGAGTTTATTCCATAAGAATAGCCAATGCAAAACTAGGAAATAAAAGATATACAATAAGAATTGTCTATGATTCAAAAAACAAGGTTTTTGCAACAGAAACATATTTACCTAATACCCAGATAAGATATGACAAAAACGGACCTTATGTATCATATTCAAAACCATTTATAATAAAAGACAAAAACGGCAAGGTTACTGGCAATGGAAATTTTAATCTAGCTCTTAATAATGATAATGCCTGTGGAAAATTAGTTGTATCAGCTAGAGTTAATATATATTGGTATGTTGACTGGCTTAATTTTATATTTGGAAAACACTAAATCAAGGAGTAGCATTAATTGAATATGATGGAAGACTTTCATTTCCATTGTTATCAGTGATTCTTGCTTGAATTTTATGTGAATTGCAATCATTTACAAAAACAGTTGCATGCCATGCTTTGCACCCTTTATACAAGTCTTCTTCACCTGCACTAGGCATAGGACCAGTATAACCAACATCATACAATTGAACACCATCCATATAAAATGTTAATCTAGCATCATCTCCATAATCAGGATTTTGATATACTTTTAATTCAATAATCCCATTTCCACTAGGATCTCTTTTTTGTCTGATTCTTGGTCTTGACAATGTCTTTGCCTCATCAGCAGCTGCATAATCAGGCATTGTTGCTACAAGAGTCGATCCAAGAGCCAGCATTGATAAGAAATATCCCGCATTTTTAATAAAATTACCAGATCTCGCATTACTCATATTGTACCACTATAATGTATATAGTACAAGACATAACTTTCTAGACTTAATATCATGATATTTATGTCTTGTACATATAGTAAGGACAACCTATCATAGTCTAATTAGTTTTGTCCATTACTATATTGTCATCAGGAGTATTTAAATACAGGGTATTTTGTTACCTTTAAATAGTATATATATTAAATAATATTAATGGTGCCGATTACAACAGTATTTAGCTATGATAAAGAAATTTCTCTAGTAAAAGATGTGCTTGGTATATTTCTAGATACTCTTCCAGAACAGTATAAAGAAGAACTTCATACAACTGTAAAAGAAGTTGTTCTAGGACAATGTCCTATGGATGATTATGGTTGCTTCAATATCGAAGATAGCAAAATTTATCTTTCAGACTGGCTGCTTAGTGAACAAAATCCAAAAAAAATAGTAGAATATCTTTTTCACGAAGTTGGTCATGCACTGCTAAATCCATATTTTCCTAATAATGAACATCAGCAATCAGCTGAACTTCTAGTATATCATGCTCTTGGTCAGCCATATTACACATATCTAAGTCCTGCTATTAGAAAATTATATGGTAGATATTATAAAGAACATAAAGATTTTCTAGTAGATGAATTTGGCGATAATAGACAATTGGTAGTTGATATTAATGAAAAAATAACTCAGACAATACCAGAATGGAATAGGAAAAACATTGATTTGATAAAAAAAAACGTTTTGGAATAGATCTTCCAGAACGATTAGATGTAGATTCTGTCATAGCTAATTACCCAGGGGTTAGTGAAATCGTTAATGCCTATAATAAAGAAGAAAATCCTATGGCAAGAGTAGGATATTTGCATGTATTAAATAATATAAAAGAAATAACAACAACCCCTATCAGAAAATTAGCTGGTATATCTTTTGATGGTCTTCCTGATGAATTTACAGATTATATTAAATCTACCTATGGTATAGAAATAGGAACAGGTCATAGAGCAACAAGAAGATATGATATAGATTATTCTATAGCAGAGCTGACAGTAAAACACTAATATTTTGTA
>JAZDMZ010000040.1:0-6689 GCA_043800495.1 Candidatus Aenigmatarchaeota archaeon | reverse complement strand
GCTGTCTGAAATGGTTCTAGTGTATCATCAGTGTCTTTATTTACAATAGTTGCACCATCTTTTGATATTATCAACCCCTTCTTTGATTTAATAAAATTGGCCTTTAATTTACCTTTTACTATCTTTTCATATCTCTCAAATCCCATGGTACCACTTTTTATACTTTTCTTTCATTTTCTAGCTTTTTATACCATATAATGAATTTACTTCACATTTTTCGTAAATTCACTAATGCTGTATATATAGCA
This sequence comes from Candidatus Aenigmatarchaeota archaeon, assembly GCA_043800495.1. Lineage (GTDB taxonomy): Archaea > Aenigmatarchaeota > Aenigmatarchaeia > GW2011-AR5 > JACRAC01 > JACRAC01. The sequence goes on along the minus strand of JAZDMZ010000040.1, from coordinate 6,441 downwards.
AACCCAGTAAATAATCAGGATATCATAATACTGGGTTTGCATATAGCTCACTGGTGGTATAATGTCCGAAATATTTACCAGTAGAGCTATAAAGCGGAATTATACTTTATATACAACAAGAAACAAAATAATATTGATAACTATGTGCGATATCAAAAAAATGATTTGCGCAGCAGTATGCATGACCATTGCAGCAGTACTAATTTTTGGTGCTCTTGCAACACAGGTAGCACTTGGTGGAGTAATGCCAATGAATGAGACACTAGGAGTAATTCTAGTTCAATATTTCATTGGATTCCTATTCCTTGGTGTTGGTAAAATGTGTATAGGTCCTTGCAAACCAGCAGCTGTTGTAGCAGTAAAGAAAAGAAGAAGGTAAATTCTTTATTTTTTTTATTTTTGTTTTTCTGTTTATATTTTAAAATATGAATAATATTTCTTAATTGATTGCTTTACAATTGACAAATATCTCCCAGATCCTTTAAATATGTAAGTATGTATATATGTAAATAGGTAATATGGTGATTAAATGATAATAGAAAAATATGTCACTGTCGGAGAAAGAGGACAGATAACAATACCTAATGAGATACGGAAGAAGGAGGGTATTAGACCAAACCAATTATTAAAAATAACAGATGTGGCTGGAGACATCTCATTAAAGAAGATATCTAGAGTTTCTGGGGAAGATATGATTCTTTCTGCTTTGACAAAGGCAAAAGGCAAGATAACAGAAAAAGATTGGATTGAAATTCAAAAAGAGCGTGATAGAGACGATAGGATATGAAATATACTGCTGATAGTTGGTTTTTTATTGAACTGATTAATCAAAACACCAGGGCATTAAATATTTGGATGGAAATCAATGAAGGTAAAAGCAGATTAATTGTTCCAAGTATAGTGATAGCTGAGATTGTGAGAAAATTTTTAAAAAACAATCTTAACAGAGAACTACAAACGCTTCTTAATGGATTTAATAACACTGAGAAAATTAGAATAGTTGATTTGACAAAGGAAATAGCAGAGCATTCTGGAAAATTAAGCTACACTTACAATATGCCCATGGTTGATGCCATAATTTTAACTACAGCTATTTTAACTGAATATAATAACATTATCACAGATGATCCTCATTTCAAGCCTGCTGAGAAACAGAATAGAATAAAAAGGGTTCGATGGTAATTTATCTAAATCTGAATATTATTCTGTGAAAATCCACAATTTTTCCATTCTTTACAAAAATCCCCTCTTTCTCTAATAATGAAATCTTCTTTCTTATGCCAGAGGAATATCCGCATATTTTTCCAGATGACAGCACAACTTTATAGCATGGATACTTGCCAGGATGTGGATTTTTGTTCAATAACCTGCCAACTGCCCGCGGATTTGTTCTCAGTTTCTGGGCAAGAATTCCATATGTCGTAAGCTTGCCTTTTGAGATTTTCTGCAATAATCTATAGAGTTGCTTAGATTTTGGATTCATAAAATCAATAACATTATTAAAGAACTTAAACATTGAAAATAAATAAGATGCATGGAAGACATTAGAAAAAGAAGATATGTTGAAAAAATCACTTTGATAGAAAAAAGAATACATGACATAAATACATGGAAAGAAGACTTTTTTGAAGAAGAAAAGTCAAAGCTTGCCTGCTACAAGGCAATGCAAGAGATAATAGAAGCTTGTATGGATATTGTTAGCATGGTTCTAAAGGATGATAAAAGGCTTTTGAAAGATGATTATACCAACATAGATGCTCTTGAAAAAATGAATTTTTGCAGCAAAGATGTCTGCAGTGCACTAAGAGAATTAAATGGACTGCGAAACCGAATAATTCATGAATATAATGGACTGGATGATAGAATTGCTATTGAATCAATAGATGATCTTATTCCTGATATACATAAATTTCTTGAGGCGGTTAAAAAATGGCTGGAAAAGAAGCAGTGAAAAAAGGCAAGAAAAATAATATGGCAATGCAGAATATTAAAAAGGATTTTTTGTTTTTAAAGGATAAAGTTTTAGCAGTGTTACTGTATGGCTCTGTTCAGAGAAAAGAACATACAAAAAGAAGTGATATAGATATCTGCATTATTGCTCCAGACAAAGAGCCTAGAAAAATACTGAAAGAGATATTCAGGAATGTTGATGTATATGGGAAAAAATATGATGTTCATGTGTTTGAAGAATTTCCACTATATATTAAAGCGGAGATAATTGAAAATCATAGATTGATCATAGGCGATAAACATAAACTTAATGAGTATTTTTATAAAACAAGAAAGATCTGGGATAGCCAAAAACATCGACAAAAGTTAACAAAAGAGGATATGATGGATTTGTTGAAAAAAGAGTGATTTCCTATGATCATTATTATCACACCTTTCTAAATTTTGTTAGCAAGAATTCTGTTTTCTTCTCCTTTATTGCTTCAGGATGATTGTTTGAAAATGATATGGCTTCTTCAACTGAAAGACTTGCTTGTTCTAGAAGTGATTTATATCCCTCTGCAGAATTCCTTGGTGGCTTAAGATAAGCATCGTCGCCCTCGCCAATCAATGTTAGTGTAACTCCATGTGCATTTGGTTGCATTACACGTCTGGCTTCTTGCATAGCTCTCAATGGATTTGATGTTGCATTAAATCCAATATGTCCTGTTACATATCTAAATGTGTTATCTGCAAAAGGTAGAGCAAAAACATCTGTGCACAATAGGTGAACTTTGTTTCTCTGACCAATTCTTGTCAATATTCTATCTTGCGCCTGCAAAAGCATTATATCCAATTCTGTGCTGTATATTTCATTAGCACCTGCTTTCAAATCATCTTGAATGCAACAACCATGACCAGAACACATATCAAGAATAGGAGAATATGTTTTTCCTAACATTCTACGAAATTCTTTTGGTATTTCTTGATTTGCTAGATATAATTCACTATCATCACTCTCAAATCTTCTTACAAGCATTTCTTCTGCTTCATATGCACTAATTCCTTCAGCTTTACCCGATCTTTGGTGCCACGATATAATTCTCAAATTATCACGAAGTGTTAGATATACTGGTTTTTTTAGAATTGGTATTCCCTTGCTTATTTGATAATCAGAACTGCATGCTTTGCAATGAAGCTGTTCTTCATCCACCTTTTTTCTGCCACCATATCTAAATCTTAGAACAAGCTCTCCCTTATCATTAGGGCATCTAAGATATGGTAATATTTTGCTTTGCATGTTTTATCACTCTAATAATTAGTTTAATATTTTCTTTAGCTCAGATTTAATTCTGTTTCGAATATTTCTATAGTTATTACACAAAAATATGGCGATAGTCTAATCCGGTTAGATCTTGTCTTTTTTTATCAGTGGAGACTAAATTCAATGATTGTTCCAGTGATATTCTAGCTTGATTAGAAGCATATTTATTATCACATAGTTCTCTAGGATATTCTGGATAAATACCAATACCATCCTCATCTGCTTTAATTACGTGTCCTGTTGTTAGCCCACTTCCTTGGGTTTCATTATATCTTATGGATATTGGTGTAGCATGAAATGCCAATGAATAATATTCATTATCAAGATCTGGCAACATCCAATATGCGCCTGCTTTCATTATCTGGGTTTCTTTTTCATAGAGAATATCAAGTGTTTTTCTTAGTTCTGTGTATCTAAATGGCATTGCTCCTTTATTTTTCATGTATCTTAGTTCAGCTTCACGCATATCCTTTGCTTCATCAATGCTATTCAAAAGTCTTTTTATTTCTGTTGTTTCCTGATTAGCTTCTTTTAGAGTAAATTCATGCTCTAATAGTTTTGTTCTATATTCTCTTAGAAATCTGGCATCATTTTGATAAAATTTAGCAGCTAGCCATGTTTCATATCTTTTCTGCAAATCTCTCATGACATTTTTTAGTTTCATGTAATCAATCCTTTGGAGGTTTTTTGGTTTTAATTATTTCTAGAAGGTTTGCTCTACTACGTGGGTTTTCTTTTTTTGGCTCTTCTTTTAGTCTGATTGAGTATATTGTTCTTCTGTTTGCGCCTTCTTCAGCAGGCTGTCTATCAGTTGCTGGTGGTTTTGCACCGTCTAATGTTTTATGCATTTCTACTTGCTGAAGATCTCCTAAATATCCAGTAAAAACCTGTTTGATATATTCTGCACCTGTTGGACCAAGATCAGTTGTGTTTCTAGGTTTGCCTCCAATAAGTTTATTGTCTGCCCATTCATTTTTTCCATAGACCATAACAACACTTTCTAATTTTTTATATTAGCTATAAGAAAATCATATTCTTTTATAAGATTTTTAAGATTATCTGTCAATTGATAGATGTTTCCTTTTGTTGATTGATTTGATATTTCTTGTCGCTTTTTTTCAAGTTCAATAACTCTTCTAATAAATGCTGTATTTTCAGACTGTTCTGCCAGAGATTCTGCTTCATAGGATATTGTCCAGACTCTTACCAATGCGTCTGTATATTTATCTTCAGGACTTCCAACAGAATCTTCCTGTTTTTCATTATATTTTACTCCAGATGCATCAGAACTGTATGTGCTAAGAAATTCACTAATATCTTCTTTTCTTCCATTTGGAAATACGTCAAATACCATAGTCATACCTATTGTTACTATTGTGTGGTAAAGTATTTAAGGGTTGTTGGTATGATATAATCATTGGAGATGTTAATTCATGAGCGAATTAATAAATTTATTAAAACTTGATGGATATGGATATCCTAATGATCAATATGGCATTCGTAATGCTATACGACCAAGAATAAATTTTAAACATGTTCACCCATATGACATTGTAGCTAGCATTTTAGAATTGATTAACAGCGGTGAGTTGGAAAGAGCAACATTCTATAATAAGTCAGCATCTGTAGAAATGCAGATACAAACCACTGATAGACAATATAATTATGGGGATTCTTTGTGTTTGAGAAATTCATATGAAATAAAAAAATATCTAGATGGTATACAGAGTGAACGGGATATAGTTATAGGTTTTAGAATTCATCAAGGCATTGCTGTTTATCATCCAGACTGGGAACTTGTTTCACAAAGAACAGACTTAATGGAAGGTGGAGAAATAGAAACATATCTCATTCTTTCAAAAGAAAGTGGTTTGAATGGAGGAATAAAAATAAAGGGTACTAGCATGACAAAGCTATTTCCTATGGTAGAAGAAATGCCTGAACTTGAAGACAATTAATATATGAAAGTTGATTTCTCAGTCTTTTTTATCTTCCTCCTTTAGTTTGTTATCTTATTTTATTGTAGAAATAGGTTCTTTTTTAGTTTCTGGAATTGGCTGTTCTTTCTTGATCATATTTTCTTTTTTGTTGTTGTCTTGCTTTAGCTCATCTATTTGCTGGCCCTGCAGCTCTTTAACAGGTTCTTTTGACTGACGAACTGCTTCTAGGCCTATGAGATCATCGAAATCTTTGGCTATTCTGCGTGTTCTACGAACAAAGGATTTGAAACTAACCTCTACTTTGTCGATAAGTCTGTTTACAGTGGTTCCTGATAGCATATAGCCTTTGACAAAGCCCTGGCCCATTGGTATTTTGACAAATTCAATTATTCCTAGGGTTCGCCATTTTCTTAGTTCTTCATAGGTCTGGGACTGACTAACTCCTAGAATTTGAGCTATTTTTTCAATTGCAATCGGAATGTTTTCTTTCTTGTATTTCAGCATTTCAATCAAAAGCATGGCATGATCTGCTCTACTTTCTTTTCTCTTTAAACCAATTCGTCTAACTAGAACATTTGCCAGATCTAATGGAACAAGGTTTTCTTTTTCATCTGGTACACTTATTCTCTGAAATACCATGTCTGACAGTTTCTTTTTTGGCATATAGACCCCTTCTTTTTACAAAAGAAGGTTTTTATCATATTCCAAGAAAAATATCAGTTTCTGAAGAAACTGGTTATAATTCATGGTATTAATCAACCTTCTAATGAAAACAATTTTTTATTCTCTTATATCATAGTTTAGTTGGAGTAGATAATAAAGATTGCTGTAATTGATTATTTTGATAGAAAGGCTTGGTTTTTGGGTTGACTGGTTTGTCCATAACATTTTTTGTTTTTACTGGCTGTGATAGAAATTCTTATCAATGATAGGAGTGGTGATGTTTTTGTATTTTCATTGTGTAGAAAATGCTAGAATTGTAAGAATCTAGTAAGAATGATTTATTTGATCAATGGTTTTACTTGTTTTTGTATAACTGGGATTGGTTTGATGTTTTTTGCTATTGGTGTTGGTTTTTCTATTTCTGGCACTGTTTTTACAATCATTTTTGTGAATTTTCTTAGTACATTTTCAAAATAACTGGCTAATTCTTCTCCGTCATAGGTTAGTTTAATGTACTTTACCCGACCTATTTTATCAAAACTTACTAATCCAAGCTGTCTAAAATTTTCTAAAAGCTTGACTGTG
>JAZDMZ010000023.1:0-3620 GCA_043800495.1 Candidatus Aenigmatarchaeota archaeon | reverse complement strand
TTATCATATCTTGAATTCTATCATCATTATTTAATTTATTAAGAAGTTGTGGTTGTGTTAATCTTGGAAATTTTTCCTGATATTCTTGCATAATTCTTCTTAATCTAGGATTCATCTGAACCTCAGAAGATGCTGCAGCAGGAGTTCCATAACGAGGAAATGTCTGTCTTGCTCTTTGTTCAACCCAACGTCGTGCTCTTTCTCCTTTTAACATCCACATCTGATTAAACATAGCAGTTGCTTCTGCAACAGGTAAGTTTAATTCCTGAATTCTTCTATCTCTTAGAAACAAGTCTCTAACAGTATTCTGAGCAGTATCAGGATAATTATCAATATAATGACTAGCAACCTGCCTAACTCTTTCCCAAACCTGACCAGTAGCTATTCTACTAGCTCTATGCACTGGCTCTGATCTTTCTGGACCATTTCCAAAGAAAACTATTACAGAAGCTCCTTCACTCACAGTCACTTCTCTTTTTCTAGGTGGTGTTGTAAGAATCATAGCAGTTGTTCCAACTGCCAACGCACCTGGATTAGGTACTAAATTTAAATTTGGAGTAATTATACCAGGTTCTAGACCAATGCCAGGTATTCTTGGTGGAAACGGTGCATCTGTTTCTTCAATGATAAATGTTCCTGCTCTTTTATCAAATATTTCATCTAAATTTATATTAATCTGCCCTGGTAATACTATTTCATTTCGCTGTCCTGTTATAGCAGCACGTCCTGTGACTCTAGTAACACTTTTTTTTGTTTCTTGACAAGTTATTTCAAAACTAACTCCATTAATAGGATATTTTAATTGATACCCAGGAAACCCAGCAGGAGCATCAGTAGGATTGTCTGGAACAGGTATATTATCCTGAGGTTGTGCTGCTGCTTGTGCTGGTAATGCTGGACTAATTCGTGGTGGTGGTGGAACAGGCCTTGGTGGTTTTTGTATTGTTATTGGAATAGCATATCCTTGTGCAGGACCTATTGGCAATGTATAGGGCTGTCCATCTCTTTCATTATCCAAGAATTTATATATTCTTAAAAAATTAATCTGTCTAAACCTAGCTGTAACAGTATGATCAAACTCTGTTTTAATAGTAACTGTTGAAGGTGCTGTAAAAGAATCACCACGAATAACATTCATTACAAATGGTGCAGCACCCCATGCTGGTACTGGAGGAGGACCTTCTGCAGGAACAACTGACCCATCTATCACCCAATCAACAAATTCAAATCCAGGATCAGGAACAGCCACTAATGTTACATTTATGTTAATATTAGTAGGCAGAGTCCCTGGTGGAGCTCCAACTGGTGGTGGAGTACTATAATCAAAATCAGTAGGACCTGGTCGTACTAATCCAGCAGGACCTCCTGGTAGTAGTGGAGCAATAGTTATTGTTCCTCCTCCTATACCAGGTGCATTAGGAGGAGCTCTTCCAGACCATGCTGTTGATAGTGTTAACATTGCCATAAATCATCACTTATTTATTCTATTCATTGCTTCATCCAAAGCATCTCTTAGATCTCCTTGATTTATCGCACTGGTTTCAAGAAGTCCTTTTACTCTTTTATGATTTTCAAATCTTTCCAATATTTTATCAGGTGAATCATTCATATTACTACTTAGAATAACCATTGCAATTGCAACAAGTTCATTAAATATATCAGAATCAAGCGCAAACTCAGAATAATCTGTTTTTTTCTTTCCAATACCGCGAATATCTTCCTTTGCCTCCCTAAATCCAGTCTTTCCCAGTGCATATCCTGTCTTTATCTCTTCTTTTTTTCTTTTTAACATAACTATCACTATTCTAACCAATTGTGAAACAATTGGCTATTTTCTAACTGTTCTGATGAAAACAATTGCTTTTTATTTGGTTTCTCATATTTTAACCTTCCAATATCCGCCTCTATCAGATCCTATTCTTTTCAAAATACCGGATTTTTTTAGATTTTGAATATTCCATTCTATTCCTCGCCGTGAAAGCCCTATTTTCTTTACCAATTCATCCTGTGTTATTCTTGGATTCTCTTTTATAAAAATGATTATTTTCTCCACAGTTTTCTCCACAGTTTTCTCCACAGTTTTATCAATAAACGTATCTTCTTTTACAGATGATTCAAAAATCATCTTTGTCTCAATTGGATGAAGAATATAATATGGCTCTTTGTTGCCATATTCTTTGCTAAGAGCTTTCATCATCTGAATACCAGAACCGTATTTCTCAATAAACCCTATGTCATACATAAATTGAGAGAGAATTTCATTAACTGGCTTGTGTCTTGGTTTTTTTGGAGATATTCCTTTTGGAAAACTACCGGGATTGATTATTTCTATTCTATCATCAAATATGAATACACGAACATCACCTGTTTCACCATAATCCCTATGTATAAGCGCATTAATCATTGCTTCCCTAAGGGCTTTTATCGGATATTCAAATTTATCTTCGCGCCTGAAGCTTTTTTCTGTTCTTGTTCCAAGAAGTTTGATGTTTTTTCTTATAAAATCTTCTGCTATATTTATCATTTCCCACAATGTTCCTTCACAATTAGCAGTATCCAATGTTGGATTTATTATCTTTGTTCCTTTGAATCTAACAACGCGCAATCTTGCAGATGGGATAAATCGTTGTGGATATTTTCCAAAGAAAAGAATGCCCGCATTTGTTGGCTTATCGAAATACACTGCCCTTATATTGAGAAGAAATGTTCTCATTGATATTTTTATTTTCTTAGAAATGTTTCTTGCTTTTTCTCTTTGTTAAAGATACCATTGAATATTCTTTTCATCAATGTCCTTTAGATTTGCATCTTCACAAATCTTTCCATCCCAATGTATTTTTTCTCCGCTATGTTTCGCAAGTTTTCTTATCTCAGAAGCAGTTAACTGCAGACATGATTTTCCAACTCTTTTATAAGCATGCCTCTTAAAGAACACGGGCTTTTCTTTTGATTCTTCTGTTTCTATCGATATGATATATTTTCCTTCAACGGTTTCAGTTTTTATAATAGGATACAAACATGGATCTGTGTTGCGTTTTATGTAATTTGCAAGCTCTTAAATTGTATTTTTTCCAACAGATACGCCAATCAACTTTCTAGCATCAGTTATTCCTATGATTATTTTGCCACCTTTAGAATTTGAGAATGCAGATATTGCAACGCCTATTTCATCCACAAGTTTAACAGATTGCTTGAACTCAATATGTTGGTTTTCTCCATGATTTATTAAATTTAATATTTCTTTCTCATCCATTTCCAACCCCCTATGTTACTAAATTTATAACTATTCTGCTACGCAAAATAGCTACATAACTAAATTTCTTAGATAAATTTAGTTATTGTTATTTTAACTAATTACTTTGCAATCAGCTATTAATATTATTTTGATTTGTCATGATAAAAAGATTTTATCATATCTGACCAGAGTCAATTATGTCAAAGACTTCTGCACAACCATCGGCCACCGTACAAATGAATTGGAGATTCATTTGGCGGCTTAGGAAAGTTTTACTTTCCTCAAGCAGACCGATGGCACAAACATGAACAGAATTCATGTTGTGCAGGAGAAACAGGTTTCTCCTTGCATACTACTGCCGAAGTTTTTGACAACCTATGCCACC
>JAZDMZ010000119.1:0-7255 GCA_043800495.1 Candidatus Aenigmatarchaeota archaeon | reverse complement strand
CAACACTAAATCCAAATAATAAAGGAGTTCCTGGCATTTGTTCTACTTTTATACTACCTTTTATCACAATCCTAGTTTTTCAGCAAAATCACTGAGCTGTTTTGCAAAGTTATTTCTATCTAGCAATCTTATCATTGAATCTGTTTTAACTTTTTCTATTTCGTGAGGTGTTGTATAACCAGGTAGGAAAAATTGATTTTCAAAACCAGCGTTTTTCAATTCTTCTTGTTCGTTTATATCATAACGGTCATTTAATCTCCAAACTTGATCTCTCGGTATCCCAAATCTATTTGCTAATACTGCTAACTGTTCAGATTTCTTTTTTGAAGGAACAGTTTCTATACCAATAATACCATCTCTTGGTATTAGGCATCTATTACCTTCAGTATCACCAGGCTCTAGTTTCTGAACTTTTGTATAAAGTATACATAATTTATGTGTTGAATCCTCGTCTTTTGATGTTGCAAATCTTGGATAAAATCCTCTTATAGGTAAACCTTCCATCCATTGCTGGGTATCAACAAGCAATCTAAATTGTGGTAGAGTATCATCATATGGTTTCTGTGTATTATTCCATGCATCGTAATCAGCCTCTTGCAAAGCTTTTCTTTCTTTATAGAAAAATCCTTCTTTTGCCTTTCCAAAAACGTCTCGTTCTTCTTTGGTCCGCTCTTTAATTCTTTTAAATTCTTCTTCAAAAAATGAATATAATTCTACATTATTTTTATCATCTACAAGCATGCTTGCTTTTTCCTGATTTTGTCGTATCATTTCAAGAACAGTGTGATAATCTTCTGCCACAGCAACCATTGGTCTCAGTGCTAAAAAAGCCTTTACTTCTGTACTGCCTATATAATTTTCACTAAATTCCTTTGAATCAATCTTTCTACCAAGAAAAGCATCAGGATTTTGATTATGATATGCATTAAGTGACGTTAGTGCACATTCTGTTGCACCGTCATTTACAATACCTTCAAAACTAGAAGCAATGACTACAACATTCTTTGGAATATAGATGCCTGATTTTGTATATGCCATTAACATCACATATTATGTTTATTACTTACAAGAGAAACGTTTTTAAAGACTATGAGCCGACTATTATTATGGTAATAACATCAGCACCTGGAAAGATATTGTGGATAGGAGGATATTCTGTTCTTGAAAAGGGCAATATAAGTTTTGTAACAGGAGTTGACAAAAGAGTATTTGCAAACGCTGCGAAGAGTGATAAGATTCATCTAAAACTTCCTCAGTTCTCTGTTGATATCATAGGAAAATTTGATGGTCATAGATTAGTTTTTGGTGATATGACAGATGATGAGAAAAAATGGTCTTCTTTTGTACGAGTAGCAGTTGAAACCTGTTTAAGATATTTTAAGCATAAAGGAATCCATGTTTCTGGTGTGAATATTGAAACCATAAGTGATCCTGCATTTGGATTTGGAGAAACTAAAACAGGTCTTGGATCAAGTGCAGCTGTTACCACAGCAACTGTAGCTGCATTGTTTGAGTTACATGGACTGTCTATTGCTAATAACAGAGACCTTATTCATAAAATGGCACAGTATGTACATTTTAGAGTACAGGGAAAAGTAGGTTCTGGTTTTGATATTGCTGCATCTTGTTTTGGAGGAAGTAGCTATTCAAGATATAGTCCTGAACTGATAAAAGATATTCCAGAAACAGCATCCATAGAAGAAGTTGCTAAAGCAGTTGATAAAAAATGGGACTATTCAGCTGAACAGGTCGCATTGCCACATGGATTTCTTGTATCTGTTGGAAACTTTTTGGGTGAATCAACCTCAACATCAGTAATGGTTAAAAAAATAAATGAATGGAAAGCAGCTAATCCCGATGAATATAAATTATTGATAAAAGAATTAAATGAAGCAAATAAAGATGCAATAAAATGGATGAAGAAGATAAATGATATCTATGATAATGATTCTGAGTGTTATGATGAACTGCTAAAAGCTCCAGAAGAATCTGAAGAATTTATGGGGTTTAAACAAGCCTTTAACAAAGGCCGGTTGTTAACAAAAAAATTGGGTGAACTGAGTGGAGCACCAATAGAACCAGCTGAGTTTTCAGATGTTATAGAAGAAACAATGGAACACGGTGCATTTGTATCAAAATTGCCAGGTGCAGGCGGTGGTGATAATATTTCTGCAATATCACTAGGAAAATCAAAAAAACATAAAATTGAAGAATATTGGCTAAACTGTGTAATAAAACAAATAGAACCAGTACCTATTTCTATTAGCAACGAAGGAGTTAGGATAGAAGATGAAAACGAGTTTTCTAACATCAGAGACACTTTTCTAGGATAATTTATTGTGTGGTTGTGTTCATTAGTCCTTTAAATAGTTCTGTTTTATAACATATGTTATATGAAGAAACCGTATGTTATAAAAGAAAACCATGTACTCCAGGAGGATAATGTATTTAGAAAAACCATTAAAGTGTTGATGAAATATCCTGACAAAGAATTCAGTCTCAGTGATCTGGCAAAAGAAGCAGGTATAGCAAAAGCCAATATAGGTGGTGTGTTGGATAAACTTCAGGAATATGATTATATCACCATTGAAAAACTATCAAAAATATGGAGAATAAGAGCTAATGCAGCAAGCCAAAATTTCATTGGCCTTAAGATAGCTGACAATATTTCTAGAATCTATGGAAGCGGATTAATAGAATTTCTAAATGATAAATATCAAAATCCAAAGGCAATAGTCCTTTTTGGCAGTTATAGACGAGGAGAAGACATATCATCATCTGATATTGATATTGCAATAGAGAGTGATGATATAAAGGATTATCAGATACATTTACTAAAAGAGAGTAGATTTGAGAAAACCCTTTGTAGAACTATTCAAATTCATTTATTTAATAGAAAAAAGACTGATCTTAATGTTTTCAACAACATAGCCAATGGAATAATTCTATCTGGATTTTTGGAGGTTAGACCATGAGAAAGGAAGCTATAGAAAGATTAGTAAAATTAGGTGATCTAAGACCTAGATGGAAAGATGTGGAAAGAATAAAATCAATGATAATTTCTGCGGAAAAAAATGTTGCTGTTGTAAGAAGCATTAATCTTACCAACGACACCGCTACTGTCATATTTAGAGAAATATATGAATCCATAAGACAGCTTGGGGATGCAAAATGGTGGCTTATTGGTTATGAACCATGTAATCATGAAATAAGTTTAGATATGCTAAAAGATATGGATATTAAAGATAAACTTAAATTCAATTCTTTGAATAGATTTAAGAAAATACGACATGATGCAAATTATAGAGGATTTATGGTTTCTGTTTCACAGGCAAATGAAATAACTGATTTTTGGGATAGTTGTGGAAAAGAAATTATTAAGATTTTATCAGAGGAGGTAAGATGAAAGTAGAATACTTCGACGTTGTTAATGACAAAGATAATATAATTGGCAAAGCCTCTCGTCAAGAATGCCATTCTAATCCAAAACTTATTCATAGAGGAGTGTTTATTATTGTTACCAATGAAAAAGAAGAAATTCTTTTGTCAAAACGTAGTATGCAAAAGGATACAAAACCAGGTGTATGGGAATTTCCAGCAGGCCACAATGATCTTGGAGAATCCTATAAAAATGCTGCCAAAAGAGAATTAAAGGAAGAAGTTGGTATAGCAGCTAAGATTAAAAAAATAGGAAAAATACTAGCAAAACCTGGCTATGAAACAGAGTTTGATGAAATATTTCTAGGCAGAGTAAAAAGTAATGTAAAGTTAGTTCTTGATAAGAAAGAGGTCTCTGAAACAAGATGGATATCAGTTCCTAATCTGAAAAAAGAACTTGCAAATGATAGGAAAACTTTCACTACCTGTTTTTCAGTGGTTTTTAATGAGTATCTGAGATATTGTAAAAAGCCTATCTAAAACAAAGCTTCAAGATTGTTTATAATGTCATCTATCAAAACATTCCAATCAGATGGCCGCACAGAAATAGGAATATAGTTATTTGTAAGACGTTTCATTGTCTTTGTATCTGCTTTCTCCAGTTTATCGCAGGTTTCTTTGATAAATTTATTGAGTGTTGTCTTTTCCTTTTCTAATTTCAGCACACAATCAATTGCTTTTAGAAAATTCTTCTTTTCTTTTATTTTCTTTAGGCCGATGTTTACATCATACACATCTTTTCCCTCCATTCTATTGTATAGAGCATATAATTTTCTTGCCAGCAAATCCTCAAGAGAATATGTAGGCACACCAAACACAACTGTTCCTGTGATCCCTGATTTCACAACTCCTGCAGCCAATGGATGAACAGTCATTGTTTTTGTGTGTTTTAGATTGAATTCAAGTCTTATAAGATCTTTTTGCCCAAGCTCGTTCTTGAAAAAACAGTCAAATCTAAATGTTCTATGAAGAACTCTTGCTTTGTCTATATCATAACCTTCTATTTTATTTATTATTGATTTTATTCTGTTTAATCGTGATTCAATAGTATTGTTTGATATTTCATCAAAATCAATATCTTCTGAAAATCTTGAGATATCGCCAAAATATATTCTGTTTATGGCAGTACCGCCTTTGAAAATAAGATTGGCGTGGATTTCTGAATTTATTGTCTGCATCTTGCCAAGTAAATCAATTATTCTGAATTCCTTCATTACAAATTGAAGCGGAAGTCCATATCTTCCGGATATCTCTCTGCAAACATCAAGCTCCACCATGATACCACCATGACAGTAATTGTTTTCTGCCGATATTATCTATTATCTTCCATTCTTTATTTATTATTCCATCGCCTGATTTTGGATCAAGTTTTACTAAAGATTTTGCGTATTTCTTTAATTCTTTTAATATTGGATTTGGTTTTTTGAGTAAACTGAGCATATATCCAATGCGCTGACAAAATCTATTACCCTCTTTTTCACAATAATGGAGAAACTCATGCCATTCTTTGTTGGTCATATTAGATCGGTAGACAGCTTTTAGAATATTTGAATAGCTTCCAGAATATTCAGGAATGTAGAAACAATCAAACAGGGTCTTTGGAATATTAGAAATATTATATTCATCTTTTTGCACATAACCAGAAAATCTATTTCCAAGAGCTACTGCCTTGTATTCATATTCGCCTATTTTTTTTTGAAAAAGACTTGTTTCTTGTGGCAATAAAAACTGTAAATGGCATTTCATCCATAAGCTTATGAACATAGAGGGCAGATGCAAACCCAATATATCCGTTGAAAAGAGATTGCGCTGTGTAGAATTGATCTTCTATAACAATTCCTTTTGTAAAAGGCGGCTGCACAATATAAACACCTTTTTTCAATGTGATAAATAGACTCTTTTTTAATAAATTGTGGATAACAACCTTGAGCACATTTTTGTTGCATACTCTCCAACTCTCAATTATCTCAAATGTTATGATTTTATGATTTGCCCCCTGTGAAAGCAGATAAATTTTCTGCTCAAGGCTCATTCTCTTGCATTCTTTTTCTATATGCACATCCGCTACTTTCTTATTGACCATAGATAGTTAATGTTTTATTAACTATTTATAGTTATATAAATGAATAGATCCCGCGTCGATTGTAGACAATTTATATACATTTGTATACAAAGGATATACGTGACAGATATGCCAGAAATGATAATACTAGTTGACAAGAATGATAATGAAATTGGATTTATGGAGAAAATGGCAGCCCATGAAAATGGCGGTACTCTACACAGAGCATTTTCCATATTTATATTTAATTCAAAAGGAGAAATGCTTCTACAGCTAAGAGCAAAAAAGAAGTACCACTTTGGTAATCTATGGACAAACACATGTTGCAGTCATCCAAACAAAGGAGAATCTCTAGAAAATGCTGTCCACCGTAAACTAAACCAAGAATTTGGGTTTGACTGTGATCTAAAGGAAATATTCTCATTTATCTACAAAGCAGATTTTACCAATGGTCTAGCAGAACATGAGCTAGATCATGTTTTTGTCGGTAGGTTTGATAATCAGCCGCAGCCAAATCCAGATGAAATAGATGATTACAAATGGATTGATCCACTAGAACTGCAGAAAGATGTAGAAAACAATCCAGATAATTACACACCATGGTTCAAGATATGTCTTAATAGAGTTTTGGAACATATGGTAAAAAAAATAAGATTTAAATACACTTAGTTTAATTTCTAATCATGGAAGAATTTAAAATATACAAATCAAACGAATGTGATTTTTATAATAATGGTTTTTGCACACAAAATAAGGTTAGATTAAACCTCGGAAAAAATAAAGATTATAGAATAAGAACTCCAGAAGAAGCCTGTGTTTTGTGTAGATATCATTCAGAATTTGTCAGTGATGTATCAAAGGCATTGCATAAAGGAGTGATAAATAAGTTTATGTAATCACTCTAAGTGTTTTACACAATTCAACAAATGTATTTTATGATTTCTGTCCTCATCTATTTCAAAGATATTGACAGCTGTATTTTTCTGCGTTTCAGTTTCATATACACTAGAAGCAGTCTTGTTTGTTATTATGCATATCAAAACCCTGTTAAGAAAACCATGTGCAACAAAAAGAACAGTTTCATTCATATGTTTATCATATACACTGTCTAAAAATACTTTTACCCGGTCAAAAACATCCTGAGGTATCTCAGCATCAACTGATTTCATATATTCATCATCAAGTTTAATTGTATCCCAGTTTTCCACATGAATATCTTCTAGATTTCCAACATGCCTTTCTCTAAGGTCTTTTGTATAATGTATAGGGATATCTGGATGATAACATATTATCTCTTTTGCAGTCTCCTTTGCTCTACCAATATCACTGCAGTAAATAACATCTATTTTTTCTTTTGAAAGGCGCTCTCCTAATTTTTTAGCCTGTTCTTTTCCCAAGTCAGTAAGTTTACCATGTCCATGACCACGAAGAATATCTTTTACATTATCCTCGGTTTCTCCATGTCTAACAAGAACCAATCGCATGATAAATAGATAACTATGAGATATATAAATTATAAATTTGATTTAAAAAATCAATATATAGTATATGACATCATATTATTCCAATTTGTTATGTCATATACTATATGCAGAATGCATAATTATGTTCTAATTACCTAAATTTTACCCAGTTTTTATACACTACAAGAATTCCCTATAGAATTTTTGTATGTGGCTGTTGTAATCGCTAATATAGTAGATATTTTATACACTACATATAATTGATGTGATACGATTCACCTCTAGGAATAAT
>JAZDMZ010000106.1:0-12572 GCA_043800495.1 Candidatus Aenigmatarchaeota archaeon | reverse complement strand
CTATCCCTACTAACCTAACCAATTATAAATAATCATAATAAGTTAGCAAGAATTATACAATTATATAAAAACAAATGTTTAAAAGCTTAGTTTTATCATATTTTTAGCATTATCCAAACATTTCATGAAAAACACGTTGCATTGATGTTGGAGTTAGTATTCTAAGTGGATCACGTCCATGTTCAGGAACAGCTGTCAACCTATGTCTAAATGCATGATGTGCATGAATATGACTATTACCATATTCAATAATACCATCATTACCCAATTCTTTCATTCCAGGTATTGCTAACAATCCATCTAAATAATTATTTAATTCATCCTTTGTTTTCATGTTATACTCTCCTGTTATCAGAAAACTTCCTTTCCAATCCATTACAGAAACATAGAACGGACTTTGTGCAATATCATCAACATTTGTATGAGTAGCATAACCAAACCCAGATTTTTGTAACACAGATGTCATAGAATACAATGACCATTCCAAATCTGCTACATCTCCATCAAAAGATGCTATAAGAAGTACCCCACAGCTCTTATCCGATTTCTTGAATAAGGAATTCCTAGGCATTCTTTGTGATTCAACAACATATCTTGTCATATTTATTCACGTGTTACTGGGGGATCTGTTTGTATCCAAATAGATTCCTTGTCACCAGCAATAGAAGTACCGCCAAGCACACTATATCTTCCAAACAAAGGTGGAACAACTTCTTGAACTGCCTGACGTTCCTCAAAAAAAGGTCTAAACCTTTTATCATATTCATATGATGTATATGTAATACGCTGTCCATCTTCTGAAGACCATGCAACCATTTCATTGGTTCCTTTTAGATAAAAATCAAGTCCTCCACCATTTCTTGGTTTTGGTGTTATTGTTACGTTTTCAGAATCATCCTTAGAATGCCAGTGTAGTCTCAGTGCACCCAAATATGCTCCAATTACAGCTATCTGATTTATTATTTCTGTTTTTGTTGTAGGATCTGCTAAATTTGTACATGCTTCTAAATGACCCTTACATTGTTCATAATTGCATAATGGATTAGTATTTCCTGTTTCATTCAACAAATGAAGACTATATTGAGAACAGTGAAATCCAGTGAGTCTGTAGTCTTCTAAAGAACGAATATCTTGCCTAGGAGCATTTGTCATAAAATCACTTAACAAACTCTATTCCAAGAATCTTTTCTATCTCCTTTTTCTCACTACCAACAGCCTTTGCTTTGAGTGGAATATAGTCCATGATTTGTGGTGCTGAAACACCTGTTATCACAACCATTGCTCTGATTGTCTCACCAAGCTCTTTCAGTATCTGAGCTCCCCAGATAATCTTTGCATCAGGACTTAGTTTGCTTGCAATAGCTTCAACAATTTCTTTACATTCTTTTATTGTGACATCAGTTCCTCCGCTTATGTTTATCAAAGCTCCTTTTGCACCATCAATGTCAACATCTAGCAGTGGATTATTCAATGCTCTTTCAACAGCTTCAACAGCCCTGTTCTCACCATCACTATCCCCAATGCCTATCATTGCAAGACCACCGTCTTTCATAACAGCCTTTACATCTGCAAAGTCTAGATTTACTAATCCAGGTCTTGTTATAAGTTCTGTTATTCCTTTTACAGCATTTACAAGAATTTCATCACATATTTTGAATGCAGAAACAATACTTACATCAGGTACTATCTCCAACAATCGGTCATTTGGAATTACAATCAGTGTATCAACATTTGGTTGAAGCTTTTCCAGACCTTTTTTAGCATTATCCATTCTCTGTTTTCCTTCCATTGTAAATGGAAGTGTAACAACTCCTATTGTAAGAGCACCTGCCTTTTTTGCAGAATCAGCTATTATAGGCAAAGAACCAGTTCCAGTTCCTCCTCCTAGACCACATGTTACAAAAACAAGATCAGATCCATCAGCTATTTTCTTTATATCATTCCTACTCTCCTTTGCAGCCTCCTCACCAACCTTTGGATCAGCTCCAGCACCTAATCCACCAGTAAGTTCTTTCCCAATCAATACCTTTAGATCAGCATCACTATATAATAAGTCCTGAGCATCTGTGTTAACCACAATAGCCTCTGCTCCAATGATACCAATTTGCATAAGTCTTGAGATAGTGTTGTTTCCAGCACCTCCTGCACCAATTATTTTGATATGTGCTTTTTTATTTTCTAAAAGCTTCTTAAGCTCTGTATCAATTTGATTTGTTCCTGCGTTTCCAACAGTTAGAACTCCCATGAATAATCACCATAATTTTTTATAGATTTGTAACCATTTCTCCAAACAGCCATATGGTGAAACAAGTTATGATTAACAATACTTATTTCACATACACCAACAGAACAAATTATTATAATTGGATATTTTGTTATGTTGCTATATTAATGTTAATTCATGATGAAATTATTTAAGCTTGCAGCAGATTTTTGAAATCTTTCTAAAACTGAGTAAAATCATCAAGCTTTTTAATAGTATTGAAATGCCATAATTTGCATAAAATCACTATTAAAATCTTTGCTTCAATATAATTAACCAAGGAAATGGTGATATTTGTTACGAATGAACAAAGTTCATTCTATTCTTATCACCAAACAAAATGATAAGGTGTTAAAAATGAAAAAAGGAGATTTTATAAAAATGGATTTTGTGGGAAAATTAGAATCAGGAGAAATATTTGATCTAACAGATGAAAAAATAGCAAAAGAAAACAATATCTATAATCCTAAGGTAAAATATAAACCAGCCACAGTAATACTAGGTGCTGGATTTGTTGTTCCTGGTTTAGAACATGCACTTCTTGAAATGAAGGTTGGTGAGAAAAAAGAAATATCAGTAAAACCAGAAGATGCGTTTGGTCAAAGAAATACTGAATTAATACGAACAGTTCCAGAAAAAGTATTTGAAGGAAAACCTGTTGTTCCAGGAATGATTGTTGATTTTGGTGATACCAGAGGAAGAGTACAGAGTATTTCATCTGGAAGAGCTAGAATAGATTTTAATCACCCACTTGCTGGCAAGACACTGAAATATGAGATTGAAATAAAAGAACATATTGATGATCAGATACAACAGGTTGAAGCAGTATTGGATTTCTTTGGAATAGAACCTAAGATATATCTAATGTCAGGACATTATGAAATAGAAGCAGATGCATCACCACCAGTAAAACAGAAGATAGCATCTCTGATACTAGAATATGTTGAGGGTGTTAAGAAAATACGGTTTGTGCAGTCTTTTGAGAAAAAGAAAGAAAACCCTAAGGAAGAAGAGAAAACAACTACAATAGAATCAGAAGAAAAAGAATCTCCAGAAGAATAGAAATGATAGCAACTTTTGGAATGTAAGATTATAGTCTTATCTCCTTTTCTAACCAATCAGTCTTTTTGCCATGTTTTCTTTGCCAAAATATATCCTCCCATATATAACTTGCAGCAAGAACAGCCCACCTATCCCAGTGTGATTTAACATAGTTGATTATTCTTTCTACTGACACCATTTTTTTGTTGAAAAGCAGTTTTGAATATATTTTTTGCTGCCACGGTGCCACATGATCAAATATATCATAATGATGCAGAGCTTCCTGTAATAATATTCTAGCAGTTTCTGGTCCAACACCATATAATTTCATTAATTTGTTTTTAGCTTCATCTACAGGCAATTGTCTTAGTTCTAATTCATTAATCTTTTCCTTGACAAAAGTTTCAGAAAGTTTTATGAATAGCTTTGCCCTATAACCAACTTTCAATTTTCGTAAGCTCTCTTCTGAAACATTCATCATCTTTTTTGGTTTCCAGAATTCAAAAACTTCTCTGTCATCAAATTTAACTTTTATTCCATATTTCTGCAGCATTATCTCTGTCATTTGGACAGTTCTTTTAATTACTGTATTTTGCAGAAATATTCCAATCATTATAGCTAACCCACAAAAGAATCAATATTATAATTTGTGGTTTGCTATATGTGAACCCAATGGTATCATATCCTGAATCTTTATTGGGTTCACTATAAAAGACCATATAAATTCTGAGCACAGCTTCCATGCATTCCATACCATTTTTTAATAAAAGGAGAAATAATCCTATCATTTTTGAATTTTTTATAAAATTCTGATATATCTCTATTAAATTCAAATCTAAAAGCTAATTCATCTATCACTTTTTTAGATTCGTCTTTTGTTATTCTAGGTTTGGAGAAAATAGTAATTTTAATTTTTGGTTTGTTTGTGGTCCCTAAACTTTCCATTTTAATGCCATAAATCTTATTTTCAAGCCTCATTGCAAACCAATATTTACCAGTTTCATGAATCTTTAATGGATCTGGATAATGAGCAGGTTTGAAAACAGTGGCATCAAAATTATATGGTGATTTAGGCTTTGTTTCAACGACTTTCATGTATTTTAATTCAATTATCTTCATGCAAATATATTGTTTTGAGAATTAATTAAGATCATGCCCACACATAGACCTAACTGCAATTTCTGTTAGTGAATGAGCGAAATATGCTTTCTCCAACGGTATTGATGACATTTTACTATCTTTGCTATGAACAGATTTTCTTATATCATTTATTGCAGTCAGTATATTGTCTTCAAACAATGTTATTAATTTATATTCTCTGGTTTCACCAATAAGGTCACCAAGAGTTGCAACTTCAACAGGTTTGCCACTTCGTATTTTTGTCTTATCAGGAAATTTTTTTGTAAAAATATTTCTCAAAAGCATTTCCAGAAGCTTTGAACATTCAACTATAACACCATTAACATCCTCTTTTTTCAGCATTATCTGGATCTCAGCCAATTTCTTAATAACATGTCTGTCATTAATTGTTGATGCAAATAGAG
The DNA here is from genome assembly GCA_043800495.1 of Candidatus Aenigmatarchaeota archaeon. Classification (GTDB taxonomy): domain Archaea; phylum Aenigmatarchaeota; class Aenigmatarchaeia; order GW2011-AR5; family JACRAC01; genus JACRAC01. The sequence goes on along the minus strand of JAZDMZ010000106.1, from coordinate 7,724 downwards.
CAGGCGGAAGATTCAGCACATCAAGAGCATCTGCTGTAAGATGTATATCATAACCATCCATTTTTAGATAATTTAAAAAATACAGTTTATTTATTCTATTCTCAAGATCAGCTTCCTCTATCCATTTCAATTTATTCTTTATTGTCTCAAGATCACCACCATATTTCTTAATTGCACTTAAAATATCCCAATCAATGGAGTCAATAATCTTTGTACTAGAAACATTTCCAAGTTTTATATTATGCTCAACATTAATCAATTCCTTTGTCCTGACTATTGAAAAAATATATCTTGGAACAAATATCAGTACAACTAATGCACCTAGAAACGATATTTTGTTAATATACCATGCCAATGACACAGCTGTGGTATCAATAAGACCATTTCCAAACACAATACCTGCAATCAATTCCATTAATACAACTATAAACAGCACAAACGAAGCTATTCTAGCAAATCTTATAAAAAATCTGAGTTCAGAGACAGGAAATATATTAAATTTCCTAAGTTTTGTTGTTCTGAATGCAACAGAAACTATTACAATTAATACCAAAGCTAGCACAATAACCCAGGTCAGTAATGATAGGGACACGTTTTCTAGTACCATATATAATTTATGACAAGAAGTTTTATGAACCTATTTAAAATCAAGTAAATGCGAGTAAAACTAAACCCTTTTAAAGACTCTGGTTTCTATGAAATAAGACACGTGATGATATGTTACTAAGAACAGAACATAATTGGAAAAAGAAACTAGCTCTAGAAGATGAGAACAGATTAAATGAAATGCTAGAAAGAACAGGAGTACACAGACCAGCATATTCTGTTGCAGAAGAGATCAAAACAGCACAACTATGGTGCGCTCTTATTGAAATAAAAAAAGAAAATCTACATCTTAAGGAAAGACTAAGCAGATTAGAATATCTTATGGATGGGTTTGTCTCAAGAGCAACTTCTCTAGAGCTAAACAAGCAAGAAATTCTAGATAGTCATAAGAGGTTTTAGGTGATAAGTATGAATTGTTTATTCAAAAAAGCCTATGAAAGAGCAATTGACAATGAACCAAGACCAGATTCATTAAGAGCACAACTTTGGAGAAATCATATAGCAAATACATGTGAACCAAGATATTGTGGATTATGCCTCCATTATTATGAAATGATGGCTGTTGCTATAGCAAGCCAAGGAAGTGATCAGATATAATATCTCATTGGTTGCTATACATGGTGAACTCTATGAGTTCACCTGTACAGGCTGAACTATGTTCAACCATGTATATGAACCAAATATATCCTATCCGAATTGTTTATTTGGTTCACTATAAAACAACAGTACAAGGCGAGTAATATGATAACATATGTAGCAATTTTTGACAGAAGAAAGTTAGAAGGACAAAAATACACACTCTACTTTAATTCTGACAAAGCTACATATGAAGCTTTTTTGAAAAAGATTGAAAAAACAAGTGTTCGTGTTGTTAAGACAGGATATTTTGAATGGAACACAAAAGAAGAAGCCAAATCACATGCAGAACATATTTATGAAATTGCTGTGAATGCATCAACAACAGGAACACTAAACATGAAAAAACTTGATGAATACCTAAGAAGTAAGTGACTATAATGGAAACCGCTTATATACTGATTATTGATACAGGAATTGAAAAAGCAAGATACATAAGTCTTGTTGATCTTGATCAAGCAACACACGAACGTTCTATGCAAAAGATAGCAGAAATAGAAGACAAAATACTAAGAAAAGGAAGTATTAGCTATGAAACAGTTGAACATGGTCGTGAAAAGATTTCCAAGATGAATAAAATATTAACAGAAGCATCCAGACAAGGAAGTTTGAATATAGAGGAATTGGATGAATATCTGGATTATAGTACAAGACATAACTTTCTAGACTTAATATCATGATATTTATGTCTTGTACATATAGTAAGGACAATATATCATACTCTAAATAGTATTGTCCATTACTATATAAAGAGTGATAATTATGCCAATAATAGGATTTTTCAATTTTCCTGAATCAACACCACCAGGAAGAGTATATATTCATAGTGATGGATTAGAAGAAATATATGGTTCAGTAGACGAAGTAAAAAGATATTTTATTGAATCATTGCATAAAAATAAGTATGATATCCCAAAACATCAGTTCTTTATAGGAATTGCTTGGGGATGCAATGAAATGAAAATTATAGATTTTATGACATATTCAGATATTGATGAATGGCCAGGTAATCCAGAGGTTTCTATTGGATCTATTATAAATGGTTTGTATCAAACAGAGCATGTGAAATTGTGCGGAGATGGTTTGATTCTATTAGGAAAAGAAGAACATATCAGACGTCAGACAAGAGATTTAGAAGAATATAAACATCTTTCTGACAAAACAAATAAAAGCATTCCTGATATAGGAGCATTTTTTAAATAATATCTTCATCTATCATTTAGCAGAGTATTAAACCATTTCTTGCCAATATAATTTAGTGATATCATGTTAACAGAAAAATTTGCAGACGAGCTAAAGAATACACTAAGAGGAAAGCCTGATGATAGCACAGTAAAATATCTTGATCTAGCACTCATGATAGCCTATGCAACAGAAGATGCAAGACGTCGACTAGATGGTGTTAAAGGTCGTTATGATGAGATAGATACACCGGTTTCAGTATCATTATCATATGAAGACCTGCGGACATACCTAGGAGACATACATCTGAAATCAGGATTATATCTATCACCAGTAATACTTCATGATTATCTCATTACATTAGAAAGACATGGTGCAATATCAGGAGCAGATGCAATAAGAGGATCAGAATTTAGAGGAATATCAATGGATCCAGATCTTGCTGCAACCATTGTTAGACATCCTGATGATTTTCAGTCATCTGAAATAAATCCTGTCTTTTTTGAAATGTTCAGATATTTTGCCAAAATAGGAAAAATGCCAACACCTCAAAAATTAGAGGCTCTACTAACACTTACAAGGGAGTATAGAAAAACCTGTCTAGATGCAAATCCAAACTAAATATCGTACATATTTACAATATCTAATAAATCACAACACCTAACTTTTCTGGTTTTGCACTTTCTGCCTTTTTCTGGAACAGCTGTTCATGTTTTTGTGTTATGATATCACTGTCTAATATCTCTATCTCAGCACCAAGTTCTTTTTTGAAAAACTGAAGATTGTTTTCTAGAAAAGTCATCTGTTCTGTTTTATCCTTTTTCTGTACAAACCTATCTGTTTTTGCCATAAACAGTACAATTTTTGCTGGCTTTGGCTTTTTAGCCAATTTTTTAATCTGCTCAATATCATCCAAAGTTTTTCGTATGAACTCCTCCTGTTTCTCTATCCTATCTCCTTTCAATATTTTAACATCATCATAGTCAGGCCATTTTTCCAATGATACAAATGTTTTATGACCAAGCCTGTGCCATATCTCCTCACATATATGAGGTGCAGTTGGAGCAATTAATTTTATTGTATTTTCCAAAAATCTTTCTAATACAATAGTTGATTTTCCAGTCCGCTTAATATACCATTTCATATCATTCACAGCATTGAACAAACAGTGATTAAGTGCTGTTCTAAACTTTGTCTCTGTATATGCTATTGTAGTTTCTTTGATCATTTTATGCATCTGTATCTCAAGCCACTGATCCATCTGATCTTCACCCTCAAATTTCTTGTCCAGAAGATTGTACAAAAACACCATTCTAGTCTTAAGAGGATTGATGTTTTCCTCTCTCCAGTCAGCATCATCAATACCCTCAGCAGATGTTACTATATTCAGTCTAACAAGATCAGTACCATATCTCTCTATCAAATCCATAAGAGGCAGAACATTTCCCTTGCTCTTTGACATCTTCTGACCTCTTACATTAACATAACCATTGATAGACAATGCCCTTGGCCAGTTTTTTTCTTTGAACAAAGCAACATGATGATAGATATAAAATATTAGATGATTTTGCACTAGTTCCTTGGCACTCATCCTAATGTCAACAGGATAAAAATAATCAAAATCATCCGTCATATCTTTCAGTAATTTCTCATCTATTCCAGATTTTTTTGAAATCCTGTCTAAAATACCTTTGCCACTAAATATAAAATCAAACACCTCATCACTCATCTGACTAGCAAGAATATTATTCTCGTTTATTGTTTTTGCAATTGTATAATATGCCATATAGATAGTTGAATCACTCAATGTTTCCACAATCCAGTCCTTGTCCCAAGGCAGTTTTGTTCCTAATCCAGATTTTCTTGCACAAGCCTTGTCCTTTAGCCAATCAATTGTATTTTCAAACTGTTCTCTAATAATATCAGGATATAATCTCATTGTCTCCAAATGTTGCTTTACCTGTCTTTTCCAGGTTTCATTGGAATAATTCAAAAACCATTGGTTTTCCAATATCTTAACATGGCAGGAATTAGAACATCTACATACTACCTTATCAGTAATCTCCCAAAAACCAGCTGCAATATCTATGTTTTTAAATTTTTGCACAAGATGATCCTTTACCTCAGAGACTTTGTAGCCTGCATAATCACCACAATTATTTTTCAGTTTTCCACTATGAAATTCTTTTTTATATAATTCAGATGTTAGTGATTCAAGTCTTGGATCAGTCGATGAAGTTATCTTTTTCTTTTCAACCATGTCAACAGCAGGCATTTCACCAAGACCAGTCTCAACCACATCAATAGGTTTCAAAATAGTAGAATTAACATTATACTTTTTCTTTTTTTCCTCATCTGCCAGCAATTCTTTTATTCCAGCCCAGTCATGTGGAGCATGACTAGGAACAGACATGACAACACCAGTTCCTGTGTTCATGTCAACATATTTCAAAGGAAGTATTGGTACAAATTGTTTTGTAACAGGATTTCTGCACAGTTTTCCAAAAAAAGTTTCAGAATCAACAGCTCCTCTCTCTTCAACATGAAACAACTGATCACTAAGTTTTTCAACAGCCTCTTTACTTAGTACCCACATTTCATTATTCACTTCAGCTAATACATATTCTGTACCAGGTTTTAGCCAGATGTTTGTTACTCCATAAACTGTTTCTGGTCTAAGTGTTGCACATGGAAAAACAAATCTATGTCCAGCATCATCCTCTAATGTGAATTTTATAGCAGTATATTCAACAGGACTTTCTCCCTCACCCTTTAGCCTATCATGGTCTCCAGTAGGACTCTGGCAATGAGAACACCAGACAACAGGATGAGTGCCCTGTATAACATATCCCTTTTCCCTTAATTTATTATACTGCCATTCTATGAATCTGTTAAAACATGGATCTATTGCAGTTACAAATATTCTTCGCCAGTCAACAGAATATCCCATGGCTTTCATTGTAACAATTATTTTATTCATCCAATATTTTGCAACAAATTCAGGACCATGTTCTTTAAACTCTTCCAGATCATCGTCACTAGTACCATATAGTTTAAATGTATCTATCTGCGACTGATCATTTTTTCTAAGCCTTTCAATAGTTCCTAGAATTGGTTCACCAGTAGCATGAAATCCCTGTGCCAGCAGTGTATTATATCCCTGCATTCTTTTGAATCTCGCACAGACATCATTTCTTGTAAATGTAAAAGAATGACCAACATGAGCATTACCATTAACATAGGCTATTACTAATGATGTAAAAAACTTTTTTCTATCACCAATATCAGTTTCAAATATCTGCTCATCAGCCCAGGCTTTCTGCCATTTTTTTTCAATCTCTCTAAATTCCATGATAATCACTCAAGATATCTGTATTGCTCTGTATTCCACGCAGGTGCACATGAAGCCAAATCTTTTATTTTTCCTTGCCAGAAAAATTTCTTATTTGGATGTATTAAAATAGTATCCCCTTCTTTTATCACAAATTCATCATCTTCAATAAATATCTTTCCACTACCCTCAGTAATAAATACAATTTCTTTTACCTTTGTATTCATTACAAAACCTGTTTCAGGATATCTTCCATTTATCTCAACAAAAGCTACATTAATATCCTTTTCATCAAACGAATATTCATATGCTATACACTGTTTGCTGTTTTCATGTCGTATTCTGTCTTTTTTCTTTACAATCATATTTGTCACCATAAAAGGAAATATCAGGCTCTGTTACAAACTTGTTACTATATACACTCTATATTTAATTAACAGCTTCTTATAAAAACTTTAAAGGAAACAAAACAAAAACAAGCCCCCTCTATTAAGCTTTATAATTATATGAATCAACTGATATGAATAGAAAAAGAAATAATAATGACCAAAGAAGACTATTTATCTACATTTAAAAACTATAAGCTAGGATTGTTTTCTTTTAACAAATATAATAAAAATTTCCCAATACTACCATCCACAACATTATCCGGAATTGTAGCTGATGTTACTGGAGATGGGTATTTAGGGAGAGGAATAATTCAATATATTTCTAAAAATAAGACAGAAGCAATACGATTTAGAAATGAGATAAATAAAATATTTCCGATAAATGGCATAATCAGAAGATCACCATCAAATAAAGTAGTATGGGAATGTTTGATAGGAAACAATGCATTGGTGAAGGTATTGAAAGCATCTGGTGTCCCTTTTGGTGAAAAAGTTTTAACCAAGTTCGATGTTCCCGCATGGATAGTTGATGGCAGAAAAGAATACAAAAAGAGATATATACAACGACTTCTTGATTGTGAAGGAACAATAGTTTTACAGAAAAGCAACAGAATACGCATTAAAATCAAGATGCATAAATCAGAGGAATTAATGGAGGGACATTATCATTTTCTAAACCAGATTAGAAACATGTTATCTGATTTTAGTATAAAAACAACAAATCCAAGCACAGCAGGATTTACAAAAAGAAAAGATGGTATTATTACAAAAGGACTAGAATTTGAATTCTATGGAACAAGGAAAAATTTATCATCTATATTGAATTTTAGGAAGCATATAAATTTTGAGTCAGAAGAGAAAAGAGTTAAATTAAATACCTATCTAAGTATACTTAACAATAACCCCTGAAGCTATGCCCTCGTATAATTATTATTATGATAGTAATTGGAGGATAGCTCAGCTTGGATAGAGTATTGCCCTTCTAATAACTTAGAAGGTTTGAGCCATATTGGCTATGAAAGAAGAAAGGCAAGGGTCGCGGGTTCAAATCCCGTCGGGGGCGTTTTATAGCAAACCCAGTAAATAATCCGGATACATGGTAAAGCAAATCTTTACCTGTACAGAAAGAACATAGCTCTTTTTTGTATGATAATACTGGATTTTCATATAGCTCATTGGTAGTATGATAGCCGAAATCTTTACCAGTAGAGCTATAAACATTAGTTTAATAAATATAGTACGAAGTATAACTTTTTAGAACAATAAGGCTTCGTACATATAGTTAGAACAAACATATTATCTAAATAGTTTTGTTCATAACTATAATCTAATGTTAAACCGAAAAACACTCAATATTATATCAGCATTATTCTATCCAACAAACCCAGCCATACCTTTGATAATCATATTTTCTCTAAATAATCTATCTGATATGTTTTTTGGAATTCTCCTCATATCTATCATACCATTGCTATTGGTAATATATTATGTCAAAAAAATGAACATAGACATAGACATATTTGAAAAAGAGCATAGAACAATGCCCTATATTATAGTAATTTTATTTTTTGCTCTTGCAT
>JAZDMZ010000129.1:0-4394 GCA_043800495.1 Candidatus Aenigmatarchaeota archaeon | reverse complement strand
GCTATCGATGTAGTTATATGATAAGACAAAGTGAAACATGTAAACAATTAGTAGAGTATTACTTGTTTCACATATAGCAAACAACAAAATATAAAACTAAATACTTTGTTGTATTGCTACAAAAGTAAAGCATAGAGCTTGTGTGTTTGCACAAACTCGCTGATATGAAATTAATTACATGTCATCTGTATCATGTGTAATTAATTTATATCTAGAATACCATCATTATACTCTGTAATTATCAATTACAGGCTGATGGCATTCTCAGATTTGACTTGATATCAATAATATCACTAAATATAGTCAGTGCTTTACTTCTATAATAAACCCCTTCTTTTTATAAAGAAGGTTTTTATTAAGTTCCAAGAAAAATACAAGTTTCTAAAGAAACTTGCTATAATCAATGAGGTTGGTTTATGGGAAAGAAAAATAAACACAAAAGACATGAACAAAATGACAACAATGAATGGTCTGAAGAAGAGGAAATCAAGGTAATGCCTAGGGTAGAGGAAGAAAGACCAAAAGAGGTAGTTGATACTAAACTTGAAGGAGAAAAGGTTCTTGTTTTTAATAAAATGGAAATGGTTTATGAACCTGGTTTTTATGGAAAAGATCTTGGTGACAGACTTGAACTGTCTTTAGTAGAAGCTTGTTTATTATTGAAAAGAGGAAGAATAAAAGTCTTTAGAGACGATAAAGAAATGACATTTCAAGAACTTTATGAACATGCGTGTTCAATTGATAAAAGATTTCCTCATAAATTTAGAGTATATGAGGATCTAAGAGAACGTGGTTTGGTTGTGAGAACAGGTTTTAAATTTGGTTGTGATTACAGAGTCTATGAAAGAGGTGTACAACTTAAAAAAGGTCCTAAATCTGCAAAAGAGCATACAAAATGGATTGTGTTTGCAGTATCAGAGGATTTTACAATGTCATTTGCTGAATTGTCAAGGGCTGTGAGACTTGCACATAACATAAGAGCTAAGATGCTATGGGCTGTTGTTGACAATGAGTCTGATGCCACATATTATGCAATTACACGTCATAAACCATAGTCTTAATAAACTTTCTGACAATAATCTATATACAGGTAAAAGATAATGATGAACAGGCTATTCCAAATCTTTCATTTGTTATAGCTAACCCACAAAAGAATCAATATTATAATTTGTGGTTTGCTATATGTGAACCCAATGGTATCATATCCTGAATCTTTATTGGGTTCACTATAAACGGTGATAAAATATGCAAATAAAAGATAGTATCGTAGCAAGCTACTCCAAATCTTTCATTTGTTAAACGGTGATAAAATATGCAAATAAAAGATATAATGTCAAAAAAAATAGTCAGCTGTGAAGAGAGTGATTTATTATCACAGGCATTGAGTCAGATGAGACAGCATGGTGTGCATCAATTAATTGTTAAAAAGGGTTCTGAATTAAAGGGAATGCTTCTTTTAAATGATATTGTAAAAAGAGAGTTTGATCTATCTGTAACAAAGGTATCAAATGTGATGAAACCTATTCCTAGGATAACAAGTGATACTAGTATAGAAGATGCTGCAGATCTTATTATTAATGCAAATGTGCGAGCTCTTCCGGTTGTTGATGGTGGACTTGTTGGCATTGTATCTGAGACAGATATAATAGATAGACTAAATATTGATTTTGATGTTGAAAAAATAAGCAAGAGTTGTTATACTGTGAATGCAAATGATAATCTTGGAAAGATAAAGCATATTCTAGTTCAGAAAAATGTGTCGAGGGTTCCTGTTCTAAAAGATGGGAATCTTGTAGGAGTGGTTGGAACAATTGATTTGGCAAATATTCTTGAACAAAGCAAAAAAATGAATGAATCCAGAGGATGGGGATTGAAAGGAAAATCATATAAGGAAAAACTTAATATGGATACTACACTTGCCGGAAATATTATGAAACCAGCTACTATTGTCAAGAAAACTGCAAAAGCAAGAGAGATAATATCTTTATTGAAAAAGCATGAAGAGGTATTTGTTGTCAATGGTGATATTAGAATCATAACACCAAAGGATGTGTTAAAACTATTGCCAAGACCTAAGAAAGGCTTTTATTTCCAGATAGCTGGTCTTGAAGATGAGGATGCAATGACTGTTGCAAAACTACATAAAATTATAGAAGATACTATAAAACCAATAGCAAAGGCAAATGAAATCCAGCCATTGCATATGTATATTGAACACCATGGAAAAGGAGGTAAGATAAAATATTCTATAAGAGCTCAACTTCCTACTCAGATAGGAACTTTTGTAGTATCAAAGGTCTGGGGATATAATATAATAACAGCGATGCAGGAGGCTATGAATAATCTTGATAGAGAGTTCTGGAAAAGCTATGATAAAATTAGAAGCAAGAACAAAGCTGCTCAGAGAATAAGTAGAGGGAAATAATTTTATATATTATTTGTAACGAAGCTTCCTGATAATCATGTTTCTTAGATTATATGTCTCTCCGTAATGTGCATAAGCCACCCAACCATTCACACTCTCATCAATATTCTCTTTGCTAATCCTAAGAAGAATACGGAGTTTGTGTAATTCAATGACAATATTTTGTAACATATAAGCTTGGACGTTAATTCCATGTTTTAGCAGGAAATTTATCATCAAAATGCTGTTTTTTCCAACTAAAAGCTGGAGTAATTGTTAAATTTTAGCCAAAATCATCGATGAGCTTAATAGTTACAATATTTTTTCTCAACACGTTGCTATCCTTGTACATCAATTCAACAACATATTCCAATAATTTAAAACTAAGATTCTCAATTCTCTGCACCAAAGCAAAACGCTGTGATTTTGGAAACTTGTTTATGGTTGGATATGCTCAAAGAACATCTGTTTTTTGGCATGCCAGAAAGCTTTGCTTTCTGAGCAAATCCATTTCACAAAATCATATGTTTTTTGAAACATGTTTCCATATGACATATTATCACAATAAATATATGTCCTGATCAACAGTGAATTTATTGCAGAAGCCATTTCCACAGTGGTATGAATTTTATTGTGCCTTTTATCCCGAACCATTCTAGTTTCTCTTCTGATTCATAGCCTTCTGTTATGACAAGAAGATTTTTGCATTTCAACTCTTTGCCTGCCTTTAGCAATGCACGAGTTTCTCTTTCTTTTGTTTTTATGTTACTAACGTCATAGCAGACTTGTATGAGCTGTTTGATTTTAATGTCTTCTTTTATGACAAAATCTACTTCCTCGTGTTGAACATTCTTCCAATAGTAGATTTCTTTACCCTGTTGTTTAAGCTCAATTGCTATGATATTTTCATAAAGCCTGCCTATATCTTTACTGAACCTGAAAGCTAATGCACTTCTTAATCCAACGTCTATGGCATAGACTTTGAATGGATTTGATGCTTGTTTTCTCAAAGAATAACTGAAATAGGGCACTGAGAATATCAAATATGCATTCTCGAGATATGAAAAGTATTTTATCACGGTGTTTATGCTTTTTAATTCTGTTGTTTTCTTGAGCTGATTGTATGTGGCAAGATTTCCTGTATTTGTAATGATATATCGTGCCAATTCTTTTAGTTGCTTAATTTGTGTTACATTATATCGCTCTACAATATCCCTTTGAATTATATCATTAAAGTATCCCTGTAATATTTCAATTCTGCCTTCTTTAAGATATTCAGGAAATCCACCAGTTTTAATATATTGATGCAGCAATTTCATTATGACTGCTCTTTTTTCAGGAACAAAAACATCGTTCTTTTTCAACTCAAATCCATTGAAAATCAAAAATTCTCTAAAATTAAAAGGGAACATAGAAACCTGAATATGTCTTCCAGTTAGTTTTGTAGCGAGCTCTTTGCTGAGCAGCTTTGCATTAGATCCTGTTATAAAGAATTTGAACCCTAGTTCATACATTCTCCTTACCCATCTTTCCCATTCATCTATGTTTTGGATCTCATCAACAAAAAATGTTCTTTTCTTTCCAAACAACTCAATGCATGTTTCATACAGAATTTCAAAATCCTTTAGCTCAAAGTTAGCAAGCCTCTCATCTTCAAAATTTATGTAATAATATTCTTTGAAAAAAGAGTCTATTATTTGAGATAGAAAAACTGATTTGCCGCATCTCCTAATTCCTGCAATTATAATGGTTTGTTTTATTCTAGTAAGTTCTGCCATTTCTTCAAGTTTCTCTCTTCTGACAACTCCCTGTTCCAACATAAGTTTTATTCTACTGTCTTGCTCGATCAGCACTTCTTTAAGAATCTCCTTTGAAATCATATTGATATATAGGCATCGAACATATTTAAAGCTTTCATCCCACTGAACAATTTTACATAAAATCATTCAGTATGATGATTGGTGTGTGTTGGAAACTACTATGATTCTAT
>JAZDMZ010000071.1:0-8692 GCA_043800495.1 Candidatus Aenigmatarchaeota archaeon | reverse complement strand
TCCTTCTCCATTGCCATGGGATGCAAATGTTATTAATGTAACATCATGATCTTCTGCCACAGATGATATGGCTTTCATCTTGCCTGATACATCTTCAGATAATTTTTCAGGATTTTTTGAATCATAATGATATGAATATATTTCATCAGCCCCGCTATCTTTCAAATATTTTTCAGCAAAAACATTACTCATCCTAAATCTTTTTTCATCAATATCAGATCCAGGACCTGATACAAGAACAGCACGAATATCACTTTTATTGTTATGATATACTCTCTTTATTGCTTTTGGAGTTTCAGGAGAATATCTTTTAACAGAGCCTGAGCTGTCAAAAAATGAACAATATGATGATAGCAGTGCTATGCCTGCCAACAGAACCACTGCAAGATATCCCCTTCGCATAACTACCACACTATTTAACTATCTATAGGTGACAATATACTTAAATACGTTATAAGGTATAACATTATTGGGTATTATGACAAGAATAGGAGAATATGTAACAGCAGCACTGGTTATAACAGTCATAGGTACTGGTGTTTATAGTTGTCTGCCAAAAAAAGGAGAACAGTCAGCAAATTCATTGCCAGCTGCTACACTTTCAACACCAAGAATGCCTGAATTTCATGTTAACTACAACCCAACTCCTGCTATGAAAAAGATTGTGGATGTTGCAAAAAAGCAAATATCATCAAAAGTAGTTGAAAACGGTGTTGATCTAAATCACTATCTTATAGCTGATATAGAAATTCCAGGGAAAGAGTTCTCTGATAAGATTAGCTACAATATTCTGGCATCTGTATCATGTTATAGTGATTATAATGGGAATCTAGTTAAAGTAAATTTTTCTGGATATAAAGAACCAATTGAAAAGTCAGGAAAGCAACCATTTCCTGCATCAATGAGGATGAATTTTCATGACAGATGTTTTTCTATATCAGAAGAAGGATTTTCTGATGAAAGGATCGATGGTTTTTTGGATAAAGATGATAGAAAAAGCATAGATGACCCAATAATCGATAAAACATATTCTCAAATTTTAGAAATACTAGCAAAATATCTAAAGTAATTATCTACATTCTATACACAATGACTTTAGAGCTTTTATTGTGTTTTCCAGTCCAGGCGTTTTAATAAATGCTCCTCTTCGAAGAATAGACTCATATTCAAATGCTTTTTTAGGATCACATCCATTTTTTTTCAATGCATTGAAAAAACTAGGCACAAAATCTGTATCATCACCTTTTACAAACGATGTTTGAGTTGTTAGAACATTGATCCATAATGGTGTTGCTGATATTAGAATCGTATTTTTTAGATTAAGTGGAGTTGCCTGATTATATCCTTCTTGATCAGGATCAACGCGATAATACATACCATCTATGAGAACATATCTAACTTTTAACAGATTACTCATAAATGATCCTGAATTACATCCACCATTGATAAATATTTTATGTCCCTTTATTGACTGAAGAAACATAGCAATTTCTCCATAAAACAGATTATATTTAATATTACGAGAACCCCTTATTATCTCAACTCCTTTATTTGATGCATGTCCTTGTGCAACAATTATTGTGATATCACAGTCTCTTGCATTGCTTCTCGCTTCTATCAATGCTGCATAGAACTCTTTTCCAGTTCTTGCAGGATTATTGGCATTATCAGTTTTGCTGTCATATTGAATATTATGCTTTATTAGATGTGTTTCAGGTATTCCAAGACTATTGATCACTTCTTCAGCTTTATTCAGATCATATCTAAACTGCTTTTCAGCCACTGGATCACCAGGACCTGACACCATAATTACTCTTATAATAAGATTCTCACATCCTGGATTCAGACGCTGTCTACATTTACAATTCCATGTATCTTCTGCATAGGCAATTATCGGACAACTAGAAACAATTACAAATATTAGTACAATCAACAGCAAACGAAAGTGCTTCATATATATCTACTGAATTCCACGAATAAAAACTTCGATATTACTCACCTGAGCCACAAATCAACATTATATATTTAACCAACAAAGAAATCATATGGAAATACTATTAATGATACTCACTCTCATAGGACTGACATTGTTTGAAATAGTTAGCAGCATAGACAATGCAGTCATAAACGCAGATGTTCTAAGAACCATGTCAGAAAAAGGAAAAAGATGGTTTTTAACCTATGGAATATTTTTTGCAGTATTTGTAATTAGAGGACTGCTTCCATTCATGATAGTATTTGCACTAAATCCATCTCTTGGAATAGCTGGCGCATTTACAGCATCATTTAGCGATGATCCTGCAATTGCCCATGCAATAGAACAATCAGCACCACCACTATTAGCAGCAGGAGGAATATTTTTGCTATTCCTATTCATTCACTGGTTGTTCATGGAGCCAAAATACTATGGACTTAGAGGAGAGAGATATATTCATGAAAGAGGATTCTGGTTTTATGCAGTAGTTTCTTTGCTATTGACCCTAATAATTTGGTTTGCAATACATGCAAATCCACTGATGGCATTTGGATCAGCAATAGGAGCATCCCTATTTTTTATAACCTCTGGTTTTAAATCAAACGCAGAGCAAAAAGAAAAAGAACTGATGAAAAAAGGAAAAATGAGTGATATTAGTAAGCTATTATATTTGGAAGTAATTGATGCCAGTTTTTCCATAGATGGTGTTGTTGGTGCATTTGCATTCACAATGGCAGTGCCATTGATACTAATAGGAAATGGAATTGGTGCAATAGTATTGAGACAGGTTACTATTAGCAATATAGAAAGAATTAAGAAATACAAATATCTGAAAAATGGAGCAATGTATTCTATTATGGTACTTGGATGTATTATGATATTAGAAAGTTTTAGAATGGAAATACCTGTCTGGCTGTCACCAATTGCAACAATAGCAATATTAGCATTCTTTTTCTACAAATCAAAAAGAGCTCTGAATAAAGGTGAATGATTTAAAGAAGAGGATATGATATATATTAAAAGATTGCCACAGTTATATGAGTTGATAAATATGAAAAATCTAAAACAAGCAATTGAAGAAGGAATAGATGTAAATGAATTGGCAGTTGTCAATAGTTCTGGTCAATATATTGGTATTATTAGAGAGCATACGTCAAGACATATAAGATTGGATGATGGAACTGTTGTTTCAGATATTGGTAATTATTCAATAGCATCTGCTGTAGACGGATTATCACCATCAGATCAATATCCAGCTGAAAAAGATATACCAATAATTAGATCAGCATTATTGTCCGCTATGCAATATTATCCACTTGTTGGACAGGTCTATAAAGGAGATCAGCCAGCTATAAACATATCTGAATTTGATGGACATATATATGCTCTGGACAATGGTGAGACATTGGATGGAAACTTCTGTAGCCATGGTGGTAAAACACCTGATTTACGTGTACCAGAAAACACAACAATTGATGTTGTCATTGATTTGCAACTTTCTCCACTAAACAAAGTTGGAGAATGTTTTGATGTTTACAAAGATGGCGAATTATATAGAAAAGCTTTGAGAAAAGCAATCAGATAAGCGCATAAGATAGTTATTTATATATGTAAATACAATTATTTACTATGATAAATAATACAATGACCAAGACAGAAATCAATATATTGAAATTAATGGCATCTAGACTAACAGAAAGATTCAGTATTCTAGAGATTGCAAAAGAACTGAAGCAGAATTACAGCATTGTATATGCTTCAATTCAAACCCTGTATAAAAGAAATTTTCTAATAAAAGAGAAACATAAAAAATATCTTCTTAATTATAAGACAAACACAACTGATCTTGCATATATTGAATCACTGAGATCTAAGGAGTTTCTAGAAAAACATACGGCAATATCGTCATTTGTAAATGATGTTATGAAGAAATCAGAACCGTTTTATTTTACATTTCTTATCTTTGGTTCTTATGTTTCAAGAAAACAGACAAAACAATCTGACATTGACATTCTGATAATTGTTCCTGATCTGAAAGATATTGATAAAACAGAAGTATTATTTGAAAGTATTGCAAAGATATTTTCTACAAAATTTCATATAAATGTTATGTCTATTGACAGTGTATCTGAAATGCTAGCCAAGAGAAACGAAAACAATGTATTCAATGAAACACTCAATAACCATATCATATGCTTTGGGGCTGAGAACTACTATAAGATGCTTTTGGTGAGATGATGTTTGATGAAAAAAGAATTAATGAAATAAAGCAGCGAATCCCGCAGTTTGTCAAAGAAAAGATAATAACACTTGACAAAGACAACAAAAGATTTGTGGAATTCTATATAATGGATGGGGAGCTTAGTATCAGGACAGCAGAATCATTATTCATTCTTTCAAATGATATTAAACTAAAGAATACTTTCATACTTCCAGAAGATTTCGACTCATATCTCTGGGTTATAAACACAAGCTATTATTCAATGTTCTATTTTGCAGGTGCATTGCTTGCAAAAAACGGAATCAAGATAAACACTGAGATTGGAATACATTCCAAGACCTTTGATGCTCTTGTGTTCTATTTGTCAGAAAAACTAGAAAGAAAATTTATCAAAGAGTTTGAAGCAGCTCAGAAAGAATCCAAGAATTTGCTTGGCATCGATGATAATGCAAAAAAGAAAACAATTGAGCTGCTTGCAAGATATGCTTCTGAAAAAGAAAAGAGAAGCACATTTACCTATAAGATGGGAAACATTGCCAAGAAAAATAAAGCCGAGACCTCTTTAAAACGCGCAAAAGAATTTATTGAGCATGTAAAAGGACTCTTATGATTGTTTTGTTTGTAGAATCTCCTCCCTAATCTTTCTAGCCAATTGAGGTCCTAGGATTTCTGCAAGTATTTCAGGTCTAGCTTTTTTAATATCAGCTGGTGTTCTAATTCTATTATTCCATAATTTTCTTGCCCTAATACGACCAATATTCTTTATCATAACCAGTTTTAACAACTCTTCTTTTACACCATGTTTTAGTCTAATGACCAATTTATTAATCATGTTTGCCACATCCTTCCTGTCCATTGCAGTGGCAAGTTCTCTAAATGCATACAACATCCATTCGGCATTTTTCAGTTTATTATATAATTCACCTGGTGGTATCTCATATTTTTCCAATAGTTTATCCTCTCCTTTTTCATCCATCCAGTCTAAAAACAATAATGATAATTTAAAACGTGCCAAATAATCAGGATAATCAATATCCCAATTATCTGGTTTTTCCTTTAAACTAGAATCATCCAATTGAATACCCAGATCCTCATATTCCTCTTTTTTTACCCTTATTCCAGGAGCCATTTCACTGCATCTGGTAATAGTCATAAGATAATTTATATTATCATTTTCCCTAACAGCTCGCATCATCTCCCAGCCAGACAACGGATCAATATATAACTCAGATATTCTTTTGCCAATTTTTGTTGCCCTTAGTTCAGGATCTTTGTCAATCTCAAATGCAGGAACAAACTCACTATTTGATAAAACATCAGTTCCACCAGATTCTATGAATTTATAATCTTCCAATTGCTTTAAAATTCTAACAAGATGTTTTTCTATTGCAGAAAAATCATTTTGATGAGCATAAAATGTTTTTTTGAAAAAATCATATAGTTTGGATTTGCTGTTCGCAGTCTCAGATGCTATCAACACCAGTGTATACATTCTAAGAATAGATAGTGAATCTAGTCTAGATTCAATTGGTTCTGTTTCAGATAAAAAATATTTTTCCTTAAGATATTCTGCCTCTGTATCATTCTTTGCAACAATCACAGCCTCTCCAACATCATCATAACTAGGTCGTCCAGCTCTTCCACACATTTGAAGGATGTCTAGCACAGGAAGAAAATCGGCACCATGACCTGAGAACCTTTTCACATCTCTTATGATAACCCTATATGCAGGAATATTAATTCCATATGAATTATGTACAATAAAACCGTTTGCAACAAAAAAATTATCATGTTTTTTAGTAGGTGATAGCACGATATCATATACTTTATTTTCTGAGGATGGAACAACTTCCACAGATTTTATTTTTTCCCAAAATATATCACCATCAAAATCATTTGATTTCCAATTGCCTCTAAGAGTCTTGCTTAAGCGATTTTCACATAACGGACATTTTTTCAATACGAATAAAACATCCAACAAATTCTCATCCTTTATAATTACATTATCATATATCCATCTTCCAATATCATTGAGCTTCCATTCTTTTGTATTACCCTTTCTAGTTCGTTCTATTAATTCAAAATGTCTATTAAGTCTTGGTTGATTTTTCCAAGGCTCAAACCCAAGGACCTTTACCAAATCTCGACTTTTGATTGATTCATGCCCTCTCAGTTCTTCTATAGTCTTTCTCATTTTTTCATTCCATCCTTTATGATAGTCATTTCTGCCAGAAAAAAGAGTAGGATCAATACTAAATTTACAAGAATTACACGAAACTCTTGTTATGTTTCTAGACAGCTTTTCAACTAGATCAATCAGTTTCTTTTGTTTGCGATTAATATGAAAACCAATATCTCTATGAAAATGTAATATACAATTTCTATGATGAATGAGTAATTCATTTGATTCTTTTGTTTCATATACACGCTCAGTTATATTTATTTTTGATCCAGGTTTTGATCTGATATACACCACTATCCCAAATCTTAGAAGACTAAACCTAATATTTTCGATAAGTTGTTTTGATATACTAGAGAATGATATTTTTCCTGTTTTTTCCACACATCCATCAGTATCAAATAAACCACGAAGTAATTCTTTGATACATGTATCATCAGCATCTAATATTCTTTTATCAATGGTTTTATATTGACCAATATCTACACCACATCTGACTAAGAATTCTCTAAACCAATTACTTTTTGTTAAAACTAGTAGACTGGTACCATATGTATTAACTGCTCGCCTAGTACCAATATTGTTTTTTTTACATATTTTGTTAATTCTGTTTAGGAGATCCTCATCATTATTCACAATCTGTGGATTGCCTTTGTATATTATAATATTACCATCAAATTCAGCACCTGAATAACCATCACCCAGCATAGCACCTATAAGATAAAACATATCGGGGCTTAGTTCTTTGTTCTCAAATGGAAGTTTGTTATTAATAACAAAATCTGACCATTTTGGTATCCTAGTTTCCTGCACTTTAAGATTTCCTACTGTAGCTATCTTCATACCAGCTTTACATTTTGATGCTTCAATGATTTCTGGCTTTGATATTCCATTAATCAACATCCTATGGTTAGTTGTAGTTGTTATGTGACTATTACCAATAGTAGTTATCTTTATCATCTCTTTTGGTGCATCCATATCATGAATATCATGCACATGATCCATGAATAACTTATTCTTGTTCAAGATGAATATCTTATTCTGTCTGATGTCATTAATACTAATAGGAGATTTACCCCAGATTTTTGTGTCAGCATCTAAACACAATGTTGGTGTTGCAGAAAGTGATTTTATTAATCCAAGACGAAAATTATCCTCTATCAATTCCCTTTGCCGAGCCACTAGTCCAGCATGATGAAATGCAGAACCTTTTCTCACAACACTTGCAAGTTTTCTGCATTGTTTTGTTGTACTAGGAAGTGTATTCTCAATACTATCAGCAATTTTATTCAATTCAGAGCGTTCCTTTGCATTAAGATAACCATCTGTTATTTTTGCAAGTTTTTCTGCAACAGATTCAGCAGATCTTCTTGTTCCTAGAAATACCAATGATTGTTTTTCCATTTCAAGAACATCTTTACACAAAGCACCTTCTCCATCCTTACCAAGTATTTTTCTCTCATTTTTATCAATAAAATCCAGAGTATATTCAAACAAATTATCAACAGTATTTGACTGATACAACACTCCTTTGAAAAGCTTTACAGGCCTATAGTCGTTTTTTACCAGTTTTGCATCAAGCCATTTTGCAATTTCATCAGCATTGCTTATGGTTGCTGATAGTGCAATCAATTGTGCACTGGTTAGCCTGCGTAGTTGAGTTAAAACAAATTCTATAATAGGCCCTCTTCTATAGTCATGTAATAGATGAACCTCATCTGTTATCACAAGAGTCACATTCTTTATCCAAGATACCTGATGTCTTATCAAAGAATCTAGTTTCTCATTTGTGCATATTATGACATCATATTTTCCAAGCCAGCCTCCACTGCTATCATAGTCACCAATGCTTATTGCAACCTTTAGACCAAGTTCAGAATACTTTTTCTTAAAATCTCTATATTTTTCAGAAGCCAGCGCTTTCAATGGAACAAGATATACTGTTTTACCTCCATCAACAAAGTGCTTTATCATGGCAAGCTCTGCTACCAATGTTTTACCAGATGCAGTAGGCGAAGCTATAACCATATTTTTTTTCTCAAAAAGCCCTTTTTTCACAGCCTCTTTTTGAACAGGATTTAGCTCTTTTATCCCAAGCATATCAATAAATTTCTGAGGAATTTTCAGTTCTTTCATGATTTATAATTATAAGAAAGAAGATTTAATCCTATGAAAACAAAAATTATATATGACAATGAGAATAATTCTTGATACATGTATTTATGGAAGAATAATAGAAGATAGATTAGAAGATCAGATAATAGATATAGTAAGTATACACAAACATGATATTGCAATATATGGAATAAAAATAATA